>JAUVMS010000114.1 GCA_030600135.1 Hyphomicrobiales bacterium
CATGGGAGCCTCCTATGCCGCGTTTGCGCCGCGAGTATTTCCTGCGGCCAATTTATTGATCGATTTTCGGGGGCCCGCTGTCAATCGAAGCGCGAAGGGGTGCAACCATGAAGCAGCGCCCGAAGGCCGGAAACCGTTAGGCCAGTGGTGGCACCAGGAGGCGATCGAACGACGGCAGGCACACCAGCGTGGGGCCGCATCCGGTCGGGCGATACATGATGCAAGACTCCAATGACCGCGCAGGCCGGTATTGCTCGTGGCGTTGCACTCGAATATGGGATCGAATCTCCATTTTCAAGGGCGGCATAGGTTCGAGGCCCAATCAAAGATTCCATTGCGCCGAGAATCGAGAGTATGTTCCACTCACGTGGACTCAATTGACCGACCAGGACGGGTCAATTGCGACCTGTGGGAGCCTTAACGGAGCGACCGGCGAGCAGTGGTTGCGACGGGCCGGCGAACTCACACTGTCGGTCCCATAATCTCGAGCACGAGCTTGCGGCGTATGGCCTCGCGGTAGGCACTATAGTCCTCGGCCTTCAGAACGAAGCTGCCGGGACCGCCAATAATATGGTTGCGGAAATAGTGGTGCAGGTACCAGTACTCGGTCAGGATCGTCAGCCCGTTGATGGTCAAGCCAATGCTGATGGCGCGATTTCTCGCCTGATCGGGCTTGGCGCCCGAATTGTTGTAGCCGTCGGAGGAAATGTCTATGACGCGGCGGGTCGCATCGATGGGGCTCTTCAAGTGAAGCACGACGCCGGCATCGATCGCGCCGGTAAGCGAGGTTGCCCCCTCGGCCGTGCGGCGGGGCGCGGTTGCGATGAGATTGGCCAAAACATCCGCGTCGGAGGTACTGGCGACCACCATCCAGGGGACCGCGACCTCTTGAGAGCGTGATCCCGACCATTGCACGAGCGTGATCGCGACCCGGCCGTTGGGGCCAGCCAAGATGGCGCTCTGTACATCCTGGCTGCGGAACGCCTCTGCGAGGCCATCCATTTGCAGACGAAACTCTTCGCCGTCGACGCTGTAGGAACAGTCGACCGCGAGCACGATCGCAACATCCACCGCGAGGCGTGCCTGGCCGCGTCCGGGCCCAGGGAGAAGGGTCAGCAAAACCAGCGCGAACGCGGTTGTGAGCGTGATTATGGCGCGTCGCCGAGGAGCCATTTGCGCGGCCTAACCGGGCGAAAGGCCGCGTATCCGCTCTGAGCGGCGGCGTAGGAGCTCGAGCACGGTAAGCAGCATTACGGACATGAGAACCAATATCGTCGCCACGGCGAGAATGGTCGGACTGATCTGCTCGCGAATGCCGGACCACATTTGGCGCGGGATCGTGCGCTGCTCGTAGCCGGCAAGGAAGATCACCGCGACCACTTCGTCGAATGATGTGATAAAGGCGAAGAGTGCGCCAGAGATCACGCCGGGCAGGATCAGCGGCATGATGACCTTGAAAAATACGGTTCGCGGGTCGGCGCCGAGACTTGCGCCCGCGCGAATGAGGCTGCGATCAAAGCCTACCAGCGTCGCCGTCACCGTGATCACAACGAAGGGCGTCCCCAGTACGGCATGGGCCAGGATAATGCCCAGGTATGTTTGGCTCAGTCCCACTTTCGAGAAGAAAAAGAAACGCGCCGCCGACGTGATGATGATCGGCACGATCATGGGCGAGATCAATAGCCCCATGATCAAGTTGCGGTAGGGCAAATTCGACTGGCTCAGTCCGAGAGCCGCAATCGTGCCGAGCGTGGTGGCGACAAACGTCGCTGCCGTGGCAATGATGAAGCTGTTGCGCAGCGAATGCATCCACTGGGCATTGTTCCAGCTGTCCTTGAACCAATCCCAGCCGAAAGCCGCGTTGGGATCGACCATGCCGTTTTCCAAAATGTCGGCATACCAACGTAGCGAATAAGCGTTCGGGTCGAACGAGAGCATGCCCTCGGTAAAGGAAAAATAGGGCTCGGCATTAAATGAGAGCGGAATGATGATCAGGATGGGTAGGATCAGGAATATCAACACAAAGCCGCAGAAAACCCGGAACGCGTAGTACCAGACTGTCTCGAGCGTACTGGCGTGTGCCGGTAGTGCCATGAGCTTCTCCTGTCCCTATCCGAGCTTCATGTTGTCGACACCAACCAATCGGTTGTAGAGCCAATAAAGCCCGAGGACGCCGAACAGCAAGATTGTGCTGAGTGCGGCAGCCAGGCCCCAGTTCAACGACTTCTGCATGTGATAGGCGATGAGATTTGAGATCAGCTGGCCGGACTGACCGCCAACCAGCGCCGGCGTGATGTAGTAGCCGATCGCCAGTATGAAAACCAGAATCGAGCCGGCTCCGACACCCGGTAGCGTTTGTGGCACATAGACCCGCCAAAACGCTGTCCACTGCGTCGCGCCCAATGACCTTGCAGCCCGGACGTAACTCGGTTGTATGGTTTTCATGACGCTGTAGAGCGGGAGGATCATAAAGGGCAACAGGATATGCGTCATGGCGATGACGGTGCCCGTCGCGTTGAACATCATTTGAAGGCGCTGTTGGTCACTAATGATACCAACCCAAACGAGGAAGTCGTTGATCACCCCCTGGGTCTGAAGCAGCGCAATCCAAGACGTTGTGCGCACCAGAAGCGAAGTCCAGAACGGCAGAAGGACCAAGATCATCAATAAATTGGAAATCCTGAGTGGCAGGTGGGCGAGCAAATAGGCGACAGGAAATCCCAAGATGATGCACGACGCCATGACCAAACTACTGAGCAATAGCGTGCGCCAAAAGAGCGGCACATAGATCTGGCGAACTTCGGGCTGGCGCTCAATCTTGCCTGTGTAATCGTACTTGCGGTCGAGCGCATTCAAGTAGAACCCGGCCGTGTAGGGGGCAGTGTTCTGCTTTATGTAACCCCATAGTTGGGGATCGCCCCACTTCTTGTTAATCTCAAGAACGGCCTCCTTGTAGGGCCCTTCTTTGACCTTGCGGATTTTTCGCGCCGTCCTCGTGAACAGGCTCCGGGTGCCTGGGACATCGTAGTTGAAACGGGTCGCGGCCTTACCGATGGTCCGATTGGCGCGCGCCTCTTTCATGTCGGCGACAAAGGCCTCCCAAACGGGTTCCGAAGGAAGGTCCTTTCCGTCCCAGGATTGTAGCGCCTCCGCGGTGCGGTGAAACGCAGCGCCAAACACGGGGCTGTGAACACTACGGGTCAATGTCAGGACAATCGGATAAATAAAGCTGACCAGCACAAAAATCCCGAGCGGCGCAACCAGCATCAATGCACGCAGTTTGCTCTGCCGGGTGGCGCGGGCCAGTTGCTTCTTGAGCGGCACTCCATCGATCGTTTGAAGCCCGCCGCCGGTCACCGGTACAGTTGTGTCCGCCATTCGTGAACCGTCAGCCTTTCCTTCATGTGACGCCCGAACCGAACAGGGCTCCTAGTGTCCTGGCTCTAAATCTCCGTCTGTCGGTTGGGCCGATCGGTCGGGCGAAGAACGCCCGGCCGATCGTTCGTCCAAACTTGTTTACTTGGAAAGCCAAGCGTTAAACCGCTCATTGAGCTGGTCCTGATTGTCAGCCCAGAACTCAAAGTCGTTCTGCACCACCCGCTTGAAGTTTTCAGGCGCTGTGGGCATGTGCGGCTTCATGTCGATGCCGGCCTCGGCATGCTTGCCAATTAGGGGGTTCGACGATTGACGCACCGGGCCGTAGGAGATCCAGCTGGCTTGATCGGCGAGACGCTGAGTATCGGTTGAGAAAGCGATAAACTTCAGCGCATTGTCCATGTTCTTTGCACCCTTTGGAATGGCGAAAAGGTCAATATCGAAAATCTGGCCGTCCCAGACGATTTCGAAGGGTTTTTTCTCCTGGGCAATGGCGTTGAAGAGGCGACCGTTGTAGGCCGTCGTCATTGCAACTTCGCCATCGGCGAGAAGTTGCGGCGGTTGGGCGCCAGCTTCCCACCAGACAATCTTGCCTTTGATGGAGTCGAGTTTCTTGAAGGCGCGGTCGACGCCATCAGGCGTCCCAAGAACCTCGTAGACCTCGTCGGTTGGCACGCCATCGGCCAAAAGCGCGAACTCTAGGTTGGCCTTAGCGTTCTTTCGCATGCCACGCTTGCCGGGGAACTTCGCCAAATCAAAGAAATCCTCAAGCGTTGAGGGTTTGTCGCCGGAAAACTTGCTCCTGTCGTAGGCGTAAACCGTTGACCAAACGATGCTGCCAACAGCGCATTCGGTGAGCGTGCCGTTGATGAAATCCTTTTCGGCTGGAGTACCGTCGGGGGCCGCCGGCAGAATGGACTTGTCAATCGGCTCCAAGAGCCCCTCGTCGCAACCGCGCACAGCGTCCGACAGCTCCACGTCGACAACGTCCCACGTCACGTTGCCGGCTTCGACCTGGGCTTTCACCTCAGCGAGGCCGCCGTTGTAGTCGATTGAATTGATCTTTACGCCGGTCATTTTCGTGAATGGTTCGTGATAGGCCTTGACCTGGCTCTTGGTGTAGGCGCCGCCCCAAGAGATGACGTTGACTTCGCCTTCCGCCTGGGCAAACGAGGTCGCCCCAAGTAAGGCGGCAGCTGCCACCATGCCGGTTAGTCGTAAATGCATGTACCTTCCTCCTTACAGACACTTCTACTCAAACGATCTTGGTCATCGGCGACCTCGGCCACCAAATAGTCCTGCAGGGGCCTCGCTAGACTGCAACGGCACTCTGCCGCTTCATGGACGATCCAAGGCTCGGCAATCTTGCGTGGCCCAGCCGATCGTTGCATTCTCGCCCTCCTGCAGTATTTGGTGACCCAGTTTGTTTGGCACCTTCACGATAAAGTCTTCGTGACCGGCGACCGTTAGCCGGGTGCGGATATGATCTCCCAAATAGATGAGTTCCTCGACGCGTCCCGGAATGATGTTCGGCAGCGAGGCCGGATCTGGATTTATCTCGACTCGCTCAGGCCTCAGCGAAAGCATCGTATTTTCGCCAGCGCCCGCGACATTGATCGGAATTGCCTCCACCAAGTCACCAGAATCGAGCTCAACTTTGCAAATGCCGTTCTCGAGCCCGCGCACGGTACCGTTTATCCGATTGTTCTCGCCGATGAACTGGGCAACGAAGCTATTGAGCGGCTCCTCGTAAAGCTCGCCGGGGGTCGAGAGCTGCTGGATCACGCCGTCATTAAAGACTGCGATCCGATTGGACATAGTCAGCGCTTCGGACTGATCGTGCGTGACATAAACAACCGTGACGCCAAGATTTTCGTGAATATGCTTGATTTCGTACTGCATCTGCTCACGCAGCTGCTTGTCGAGAGCACCGAGCGGCTCGTCCATCAGCACGAGCTCAGGTTCGAAAACCAGCGCACGAGCGACGGCGACACGCTGCTGCTGGCCACCTGAAAGCTGGGCGGGGCGGCGGCGGCCGAATGCGGGCAACTCCACCATCTCCAGTGCACGTCGCACCTTGGCCGCAATCTCGCCCTTTGGAATCTTGCGAACCTCGAGGGGAAAGGCGAGATTTTCCTCCACCGACATATGCGGGAAGAGAGCGTAGTTTTGAAAAACCATGCCAATACCGCGCTTGTGCGGTGGCACACGGTTGATCGGCCGGTCGGCAAGAAAAATTTCGCCGTTGGTTGCCGGTTCAAAGCCGGCAAGCATCATCAAGCATGTCGTCTTGCCCGAGCCCGAAGGCCCCAGCATTGTCAAGAACTCACCTTTGGCGATGTCAAGATTGAGATCTTTGACGACTAGAATTTCACCGTCGTAGCTTTTCTGTACGCTCTCAAATCGAACATGGATGTCCGAGCGCGTCGAGCCGTTTGCCTGCTCTGCCAAAGCTTGCCGTACCCTCCCTCGAACCGATCTTGCCCACGATCGCAGCAGTAAGCACACTTAGCGATTATGTCGCCAAGACCGATATCCGTTTCCATCCCCAAGTGTTCAGACTATTTCTTGCCTGATCGTTCTATTATGCCTCAAACCATCTCAACTACTCAATCACTCTGTCAACCTATGGCGAATGACTGCTGCGATTTGGTTTCAGCTCAAAATTCGTAGCACGCTCTTGCGGGGCGGCGAAAGCCCCCTTGATACAGAACTTTAATTTGTTGGCCGAATTCAAACGCGAGCATTGCTAGCGAGGTCGCTCGCGATAGACCGGTTGTCGCAATCTGACGGGCCCGGAGGGGGCTCATCCAACATTCTCCCAAAGCGCAACCTCGAGCATACGTGCGCGGCGCGCACTTGAGGTTGTACTCGATACATTTCATGGTGATGAACCAAGGGGCTAATGCTGCCCCAGTCGCTCGCCAGTGGCTTGAAGGGAGGTCCAGATGAAGACGCAAGCACGTGTCGTGGTCATCGGGGGAGGCGTGGTCGGCGTCTCGAGCCTTTATCATCTCGCCAAGAAGGGCTGGCGCGACGTCGTGCAGGTGGAGCGCAAGGAGCTGACCTCCGGGTCGACTTGGCACGCCGCGGGGCTGCTACCGCTCTATAACATGAGCTACTCGGTCGGCCAGATCCACAAATATTCCGTGCGGCTCTACAAGACCCTCGAGGAAGAGACCGGCCAGAACGTGGGCTTTTCGGTTTGTTCCAACATCCGGTTGGCGCGCACGAAATATCGTTGGGACGAGTATATGTACTACGCCGGTGTCGCCAAGACGATCGGTATCGATGTGCGCGTGTTGACGCCGGACGACGTCAAAGAGATCTGGCCGCTGTGTGACACCTCGAAGATCATCGGTGCGATCCAGCACCCCGAGGACGGTTACATTCAGCCAGCAGATCTCACCCAGGCCTTGGCCAAGGGAGCCCGCAACAACGGCGCCGAAATTTACCGCAACACGACAGTGACGGCGATCAACCAAACACCCTCAGGCGAGTGGCAGGTCAAGACCGACAAGGGCGATATTGTGTGCGAGCATGTGGTCTTGGCAACCGGTAATTTCGCCCGGCGGACAGGTGCGATGGTTGGGCTCGACGTCCCGGTAATACCGGTCGAACACCAGTACATCGTTACCGAAGACCATCCTGAACTCACCAAACGGCGGCAGGCTGGTCTGCCGGAACTGGGTGTGCTGCGCGATTCCGATTCCTCCTGGTACTTGCGTCAGGAAAAGGACGGGCTACTGCTCGGACCCTACGAGAAAGGAGCGCCCTGCTGCTATGTCGATGGACCGAGCGACGATAGCGAGTACGAACTATTCCAAGAAGATCTCGAGCGGCTCGAGCCGCATATCGAGACCGCGATGGAACTGGTTCCAATATTCGGCGAGGCCGGCATCAAGCAGGTCTACAACGGCGCCATCGCCTATACACCCGACGGATCGCCGATTATCGGGCCGGCCTGGGACCTAAAGAATTTCTGGCTCAATGAAGGTCATTCCTTCGGCGTGACGGCGGCCGGAGGGGCCGGCTGGCAGCTAGCGGAATGGATGGTCGAGGGCGAACCGACAATCGACATGATGGGCGTCGACCCACGGCGCTTTGGTCCATATGCCTCGCGCGGCTATCTGCGCAAAAAGTGCGAGGAGGCCTATGCCAACGTCTTCACCGTGCACTACCCCGACGAGGAACGGCCGGCCGCCCGCCCGCTCAAATGCTCGCCTTGCTACGATCGAATGAAAGGGCTCGGTGCGCTGTTTGGCACAGTCTACGGTTGGGAGCGGCCTGGCTGGTTCGCACCGGCAGGCTACAGCCTCAGCGAGGCCGAGATCGCGGCGCCTAAAGCTCTCTTGAAGCATAACCATGCGCCTGCGGACGAAAATGGCAAGATTCGCGAGAAATGGAGTTTTCGCCGTTCCAACTACTTCGAGCATGTGGGCAATGAATGCCGCCATGTGCACGAGAGTGTCGGATTGCTCGACATGTCGGCATTTGCCAAGTGCTATGTGACGGGTGAGGGGGCCGAGGCTTGGCTTGAATCTCTTGTCGCCAACCGCATTCCGAAGACCGTCGGGCGGATCGGGCTCTGCCACATGCTGTCGCTCAACGGCGGCGTGCGTTCGGAGTACACAATTTATAAGGCGCGGCTCAACGGCTATTACCTCGTTTCCGCCGGCGCCTTCGAGCGCCATGATCACGACTATCTGCTGAAATCTTTGCCCGACGACGGCAGCGTCCGCGTCTACCCGGTGACGACCCAGTATGGCGTGCTGGTGGTGGCGGGACCGCGTTCACGCGATGTGTTGCAAAAGCTCACCGACGCCGACCTGTCAACCGAGACGTTTCCCTGGCTCACCGGGCAGAGCATCAGCGTCGGTGCAGCAAAGGTATCGGCCTTGCGGGTCAACTTTGTCGGCGAACTGGGCTGGGAGCTGCATCACCCGATCGAGACGCAAAATGTAATCTTCGATCTGTTGATGAACGCGGGCAAGGAGTTCGACATCAAGCCGTTCGGCATCAAGGCCATGGATGCGCTCAGAATCGAGAAATCCTATCGCCTGATCCCGCGTGAGCTATCGATTGAGTATGCCGCGCTGGAATCGGGTCTCGATCGCTTCGTGCGGCTCAACAAAGAGAGCTTTGTTGGACGCGATGCCTTGGTTGCTTGGCAACAGCAGGGCTTTACGAACCGCTTCGTCACGATGGACGTGGGCAACATTGGCGACGCAGACCCGCGCGGCAACGAG
>JAUVMS010000390.1 GCA_030600135.1 Hyphomicrobiales bacterium
CAACAGCGGACGACGATCCTACGCAAAGCGTACCCACGATAACTTTTGGCACGCATTACGCTCCGTTGGCAGAAAAGTTAACCGGCCTGGTCATGACACATGGTGCAGGCGCGCATTGCATCCATCCCGCAAAACCGTCCCTCAACCCGTCGAGCCGAAGCCGCCCGAGCCGCGCGAGGTATCCTCGAGGCTCTCGACCTCGACCCAATCGGCCTGCGCGTAGCGTTGCACGACCAGCTGGGCGATGCGCTCGCCGCGCGCGATCGTGAAGGGGTCTTGGCCGGTGTTGAGCAAAATCACGCCCACTTCGCCACGGTAGTCGGCATCGATCGTGCCGGGGCTGTTCAGGACCGTGACGCCGTGTTTGAGGGCGAGGCCCGAGCGGGGCCGGACCTGGGCCTCGTAGCCCGATGGCAAAGCAATGGTGAGACCCGTCGGCACGAGCGCGCGGGCGCCTGGTGCGAGTGTTAGCGGTTCGGCCTCGGGTAGTGCAGCCAGCAAGTCCATGCCGGCCGCGCCCGGCGACTGGTAGCGCGGCAGCGGCAGGCCCGTGGCATGAGGCAAGCGCTGGACCTCGACGCTCACAGTGGCGGGCTTTGCGGGGGCCTCGCTCATTTGGCGCCCCTCAGTTTGGCAACGCCCTTAGAAATACGCTCCATGAGCCGGCGGGCGACTTCGTCCTTCGACATCCGCGGCCAATCCTCGACACCCTTTGCGGTGACTAAATGGACGGAATTTCTGTCCCCACCCATGACGCCCGTGCCTGCGGATACGTCGTTGGCGACAATCCAGTCGCAGCCTTTTGTCCGCAGCTTCTTCTTGGCGTTGGCGACGACGTTGTCGGTTTCCGCGGCGAACCCGATGACAAGCGGCGGGCGCTTGGCGTCCAATTCCGCGACCGTGCGCAAGATGTCCGGATTTTGCACGAGGTCCAGCTTGGGGACCGGTTTGCCCTTGGACTTCTTGATCTTGCTGCCGGCGGCATCGGCGACACGCCAATCAGCAACGGCTGCGGCGCAGACGACAACGTCGGCCGGCAGTGCCGCCTCGACCGCCTCGAGCATCTCACGCGCGGTCTCGACATGGACGGTGGCGACGCCGGCGGGGTCGGTCAGGTTGGTGGGACCGCTCACCATGACGGTCTCGGCGCCCATAGCGGCAGCGGCCGTGGCGATGGCATGGCCCTGCTTGCCCGACGAGCGATTGGCGATGTAGCGCACCGGGTCGATGGGCTCGTGGGTCGGGCCCGACGTGACGACGACGCGGCGGCCAGCGAGCGCTGCAGATGCGCCCGAAGCCCCGCCAAGACGCTCAGCAATCGCCGCGAGGATTTCGTGCGGCTCGGCCATGCGACCGAGGCCTACCTCTCCACCTTCAGCCATTTCGCCCTCGTTGGGGCCGAGGAATTCAATGCCGTCCGCGGCCAGGCGGGCGACGTTGCGCCTGGTGGCGGCGTGCGTCCACATGTGCGGGTTCATGGCGGGCACGGCGAGAACGGGTTTGTCGGTGGCGAGCAGGACGGTGGTGGCGAGATCGTCGGCGTGGCCGCCAGCCATGCGTGCCAACAGATCGGCCGTCGCCGGCGCGACCACCAGCAAATCAGCCTCTCGCGACAGCCGGATGTGACCGATTTCCTGCTCGTCGCTGAGGTCGAACAGCGAGGTAAGTACTCGCTCGTTGGTCAATGCACCGACCGAAAGCGGGGTGACGAACTCTGTCGCGGCCCTGGTCAGGACGACGCGCACGGCGGCGCCCCGCTCGCGCAGCCGGCGGATCAGCTCCAAGCATTTGTAGGCGGCGATGCCACCGCCGATGATCAATAGGATGCGTTTGCCGTTCACGTTGCCGTTGCCCTTTGGAGCGGATCGGGTCGTCGCATTTCTAGCACGACTGGCGCGGCGCGCGAGCCCTGCAACGACTGTCATAGTGAGCGAGGCAGCCGTCACGAGGTGGCGTCTTCATCGGTGGCGGTGGTGGTGGCCTTTTCCTCGACCGTGCGGCCGCGACCGATCGCGCCTTCCGACGGTGGCTCCTCGCTCCATTCCAGTGACTTGTAGTTGAAGCCGCTTTCGAGCGTCGGCTTAACGATGGCGAAATAGGGCGAGAGGTCGAAATCGCGCGGCGTGAACAGGCTGTAGTGGCGGATATGCAAGATTTCGCGACGGCTATAGGGGCTGTTGACCCATTCGTGGTCGGGCAGCCTCTCGATGCGCGGCAGGATCGGATAGCGCACGCGATTGAAGGCTTGGGCGATCAGGGTCGAGCAGATCGCCCGTGTCGGCTCGCCTGAGCCGAGGGCGATCAGCCGACGACGCCACCGCACTGGCACCGGCGGCATGGGGAAGAGGTAGCGCGCCAAATCCAAAATGTTGCGCGTGTCGTACTTCAGTCCTAAGCGATCGACCATGAACTGGACGACCAACTTGCGGTCGGCGACCGTCAGCCCAACGGGGCGGCAGATGCGCGTGTTGTAGGTGGCAAACTTGGATAGTTTGACGGCCACCACGCCTTGGCCGATGTTGGCCTCGATCAGCGTATTGGGCTCGCCGCCGTCGTCGGCCGGGCCCAGGGCGTCACCGACATAGATGGCGGCGTGGGACCACGTGGACTGGGTCAGATATTTGATTGCCGTGGAAACCTTTTGGTTGCCTTCGATGAGAAGGATGTCGCAGGGCCGCAAGGTGCGGCGCAGCGTAATCGGGTCGGAGGGCGTGAACGGCTCATAGCCGCTCGATTCGTCCTCGATGACGCCAGCCATCCAGCGGCCGAGCCGATCCAACATCGTATCAACAAAGCTCATGGTCTAGCCCGCATGTCTCGCCGCCGCACTCTTCGTTCCGCAAATCTTGCCCAAAGCCTACAATGCGCAACACCGATTGCGCGAGCTTGCTATCCCACCGATTAGAATTAATCTAAGAAATTGTGTGTGATCGAACTCAAAGCGGGATGGCAGCATGAGGCGGTTTTCGGAGCTCAACGAGCAAGAAATTCTTGCTCTGGCTATATCACTCGAGGAGGAGCACAGTCGCATTTATGCCGACTATGCCGACGGCCTCAAGGAAAGATATCCGGCTTCCGCAAATGTCTTTGTCGAGATGGCCGAAGAGGAAAACGAGCATCGCCGTTGGCTGTTCGAGATTTATCAGCAAAAGTTTGGTGACCACATCCCGCTCATTCGCCGCCAGGATGTGAAAGGGTTCGTTGTCCACACGCCGCTCTGGATGGTGCGGCCAATGGGTCTCGACGCGGTCAGAAAGCAAGCCGAAGAGATCGAGTACGAGACCCGCAAATTCTACGAGCGCGCGCTCGAGCGGACGACCGATGCCAAAATTCGCAAGCTCCTCGGCGACCTCGTGGAGGCCGAGCGGGGGCACGAATCGTTGGCGGAAAAGCTGAGCGACGAGCATCTCACCGACGCGGCACGAGACGAAGAAGAAGAAATGCGGCGTCGCATGTTCATGCTGCAAATCGTGCAGCCCGGACTTGCCGGGCTCATGGACGGGTCGGTTTCGACGCTGGCTCCGCTATTTGCCGCCGCGTTCGCAACGCAGAGCACCTGGGAGACGTTTCTGGTGGGCATGGCGGCCTCGGTCGGAGCGGGAATTTCGATGGGCTTTGCCGAGGCACTGTCGGACGATGGCTCGCTGACAGGGCGTGGCCATCCATGGATTCGCGGCACCGTCACCGGGTGTATGACAATGATCGGCGGCGTTGGCCACACGTTGCCCTATCTGATCAGCGATTTCAGAGTGGCGACCAGTCTGGCGATTGTAGTCGTACTCATCGAGCTCTGGGTCATCGCGTGGATCCGCGCCCGCTATATGGACACCAGATTCCTACAGGCCGTGTTCGAGGTCGTGCTCGGGGGACTGATCGTGTTTGCCGCTGGCGTACTTATCGGAAATGCCTGAGTTTGCGTGTATCGCTTTGGCATGCACGAATTCCGTTAATACCA
>JAUVMS010000166.1 GCA_030600135.1 Hyphomicrobiales bacterium
CACCGCCAACAGTGTGAACTTACACAACCGCCTGAAAATACGAGGGCAGGATAGTTCGCACCCACCACCAGTGAATCGAGGGTATGGAGAGCCAGGTCGGCTCGTGTGCGGCCTGGGCGCTCGTTTCTTACCTCGCACGGATCGACTGTCCTGATCCACCGCACATGTTAGAGCATGCTCCACTCACATTGACCCATTTGATGGAGCCAAGCCAGCCCACTTGACAAGGCGCGCCGCGCCGCGCGATGCGGGGCATCGGGCAAGCGGCGCAACGATGTCGATGGGCTGACTTGGCCCACCGTAGGCCTGTTTTTCGGGCCCGCTGGACGTCGTTGCGGCTCGCTAATGGTCGCCAAGACCACTGCGCTCGCTGCGTCTCGCCAACGACCCCGAAATGCCGGTCAAATTGAGTCCATGTGAGTGGAATATGCTCTAGAGATGCGTTTGAGTTGGATGTCGCCGGAAAGTAGCGGTTTTATCGATGAGTTCGGACGGATACCGAGAACTGGTTGAGCCACAGGTCGAGAGCGCATTCGCCAGCGTGCTGATGGAGCGACTGCGCAAGGCGCTCGTCACTCCGGTCAAGGCGCTCAGGTGGCAATATCTGCCGCTCCTCATGGTCTATTTCTCCTATGGCGCGCTCGGTGTGATTGGCGTGGCCGAAAGCTTTTGGGTCAAGTCGGCGACCAGCATGAGCCCAGCCGATTTGGCGGCGCTGGCGGTTTGGACGACCATTCCTTGGACCGTGAAGATGGTCTTCGGCCAGCTTGTCGATTCCGTTCCGCTGTTGGGTTCGCGTCGACGCGCTTACGTCTTTGTAGGGGCCGGCCTCATCGCCGCGGGATTGGTGACGCTGGCGGGCGCTGCCGGCAAATGGATCACAGTTGCAGGCCCTGAAGCTCTCTATGTCTTTGCCTCGCTCTTGATCGTCATCGGTGTGGTGCTGCAGGACGTGGTGGCCGACGCGATGAGCACGGAAGTGGTGGCGCGGGTCGAGGCGGACGGCACGCCGCGGCCAAAGGACGAGGTTCGGCGCGACCTTGGCATGGTTCAGGTGTTGGGCCGCTTGGCACTCTCCTTTGGGATCTTTGCAACGGCCGGGGTCGCCGGATGGCTGGCCAAGGCCTACTCCTATGAAACGGTGTTCTGGCTTGGTTTGGCGATCCCCGCCATCTCGGTCACCGGCGCCATGCTGGTGCGCCTGGAAAGTACCGAAAAGAAGCCGATCGACTGGCGCATTCTGGGGGGTGGTCTGGTGTTCGGCCTCGTGGTCGCGGGGCTTGGCTTGGGTCAGGTGCCCTATGGCCAGGAAATCGTTTTCATCATTTCGATGGCGGTCATCATCGCCATGCTGATCCGGGTAACCGACGCGGTCAGCGCCGAAGTGCGGCACAAGATCCTGTTTGCTTCAATCGTTATCTTCGCGTTTCGGGCAACGCCTGGAACGGGTGAGGGCTATCGTTGGTTCACCATCGATGTCCTGGGCTTCGACGAAGCGTTCTATGGCACGCTGGCACAGGTGGGCGCCGGGCTTTCCATGCTGGGAATTTGGCTGCTGAGCGATACCATTACGCGGCGCCCGATCGCGCAAACGCTGTTTTGGCTGACACTCATAGGCGCAGTGCTTTCACTGCCGAATGTCGTTCTCGTCTACGAGCTTCACCACTGGACGGAGCGTGTCCTCGGGTTCGGCGCCCGCACCATCGCGATGATCGACACGACGGTCGAGTCGCCGTTCGCCCAGCTTTCGATGATCCCGATGCTGACGCTCATTGCCATTCATGCACCAGAGGGGCGCCGCGCGACATGGTTCGCGCTCATGGCGTCGCTCATGAACTTGGCGCTGGTGGCGGGTAGCCTGCAAACCAAGTACTTGAACCAAATCTTTGACGTTCAGCGCGGTCAGTACGATGACCTGGCGGGGTTGATTTGGATCGTGCTTGTGCTCGGATTGTTGATACCGCTCTCGGCCTTGGCGTTGTTCGGCCGCAAGGTGACGTAGGTGAAAGCGAGGTTGGTTACTCCAAGGCCGAGCGCGCGATGATCCTCGTGCCCGATTGAATTCTGTCGCTCGGATGGAGAATAATTCTTTCACCCACTTTGCGGTCCGGCAAGATTGCGGCGGAGAGCGTTTCAAGCACGGGGATGGCCGTCTTGGAACCGAGGGCGCCCGTTGGTTCGTCGCACAATAGAACTTCCGGGCGCTTGGCAATCGTTCGGGCAATGGCAACCCGCTGCTGCTCGCCGCAAGTGGCGGGCTGCAACTCACGGCTACGGGTTTGACCAGAACAACTTTGGCCTCAAGCCTCTCGTGTCACTTTGCGAGTTCGCGGACGCATAGGTCAAATTCTATGAAATGCGGCGTCGGCAAAACCCATGGGTTGGTCGAACCGAAGATATCTCTTCGTAGTTTTAAGTGTTTCAAGAGCATATGCCTTTTTCTGGCTGCTTTCTCAGTACATAATTCAATGACGTCTCGGGGTACGTCTTGTTTGTAGGGGCCATCACTTAGCAGTATTGCGGAAAAGGCCAGCGTCGTTTGCGTTAAGCGCGCACTGGACGAGAACAGTCGCGCAATGTGTGAACCGCAGCGCGCGCGCTGCTTGGAACATCACAAGCTTGGCGAGGTCGCCACCATGAATAGCGAAGTCATCGTCATGATCGTCACCTTGTTGTTGCCCAGCGGGCAAAGCGAGGTTCGCGTTACGCCATTTCAATCTGCCGACAAGTGTCTTCACTCGGCCAAAATGGAAGCAAATGATCCTTTGGTCCAAAGCGTGGAATGCTCGGCGCTTTATGACGGTCTGTTGACGCTTCAATTCGAGGAAGACAAGACCGAGCCAAGTAGCGCATCGCTGCCCAGGGTAACCGGCTGAGTTCTTGCTCAACCAGGCCGGCGTAGCGAGCGTTGGCCGGTGATCGGTCAAGTGAATTCCCGATGTGCGCTTTCGGGTGCAAGGGGTGAGTCGTGGTTGCGCCGCCCTGACGGTCGCGATTGGCGCTTTGCGAGGATACTTCGATCATCCTGTTTGTTTCTATTACGTAACGATCGCTTCTTTCGGAGCATTCCGGATACAATCCTACGTATCTGATTTCATTAAATTTACCTAAGAATCGCCTGACGAAATGTTTCGACCTCATAGTGGGTTACGATTCTGAGCACATCTCCTGCAGCAACAACAAAAAGAATAAAACGAACGGAGCAGGTGATCATGAACAGTCTCATCTCCTTGCTGGCGGCGATCGGTGTGTTGCTGCAAGTAGCTGTCGCGTTGACATTCTTTAGCGCGTTGGGTTTTGTCGCCCTCAGCGGTACCGGAGTGATCTAGCCGGCCTTCGTTTGCGCTCATCGGAAACGAAGAAAGGAGCCGACAACAGTGCAGCGACCATCGATCAATCAACTTGGTCTTGCAGCCGCCGGCGTTTCCCACTCCCTCCGCCGGACCTAGGAACCTTAAGATCAACGCCAAACACGTAATCGTTGCCGATGGAAAAGCTGCGCGATCTGGGTGCGACGGCCTTGGCCCCGTCGGTCTTGACGACGTAGCTGCCGGGTGCCAGGCCGTCCACTCGATAGTATCCAAATGAGTTGGTGTCGGTTCGTCCGATTTCGTTGCCGCCGGCGTCGACCACCAGCACGGTGAGGTCCGGGACGCCCTCGCCGGCAGCATCCAGCACGCGACCGGCAGCGCCAAACTCGACGTGTGTCTCGAAATCAAAACTGGTGACGGCGCCAGCCGCGACCTCGGCGATGATCGTGGGCTGGTCGGGGACGTACTCGATCGGCAGACCAGTTTCATCCAGTTCGATGACGTGCACGCCTTGTTTCAGGTTGCGGATAAAAAACCGACCATCCGCGTCCGTTCTCGAGGCGACCCGGCCGTTGACGACGATGGGTATGTCCGCAAGCGACTGGTCACCATCAAGGCCACCAACATCGATGCGACCGGCAATGCCCCCGACATCTGCACGGATGCCCTGGCGCGGTGCTGGCCGCAAGCCGTCGTCGGCGACCGCCAAATCGAACGTGACGCCTACCCGGATGCGATATTCGTTTCGTGCGCTATCGCCGCGGTCGTATTTGGTTCCATAGTCAAAGTCATGAAAGCCGTCATTGCCAAACTCGACGTATCCGAGAACGCCTGGATAAATCTCCTTTCGCAAATAGCCTTTGGCGCCAATACTCCCGTCGTTGTATTGAGCCGATAGCCGCCACGCAATGGGGTGGCCAAGAAGCTCTTCTCCCGCCAGGCCGGCCGAAGCACGATAGCGACCGCGATAATCCCGCTCGAAGTCAACTATGAAGGTGATGTCGCGATAAAAGCCGTCGGTGTAGCTGACGTAGGTGTTGCCACGCGACAGGCTGGCGTAGAGGCGGGATTCGGGCGAGAACGTGTATTGCACGTCAATCCGGTATTCGCCAAGCGTGTCTGGGTAGGCACGGAGATAAAATCTCGAATTGGGTTGCCAATAGGCAAATGGCAAGACAAATTGTGCGTCGTGACGATGGCGGGCGACGAGCCCTAGTCTCAGGGTCTTGGAGTATTGGTAGGCAACTTCGCCATGATGCTCCCAGTACTCCTTGTCGGTGTTGTAGCGAAAGTGCTTATCTTCCCATCGCGAGCGAATGAAGACGTCTACCGGGCCGTCGGCCCAGTACGCTTCGATGCCATAGGCGGCTTTGCCCCGCTGGTTTGAGGCAACGGCGGCCGAGACCAGCACCTCATCGAACAATTGCGTAACGACGCCAGCAAGGACAATGACATCGTCCTCGCTGGCTTCGAGCGTAACATCGTCACGCGGCGCATAGCGGGCATGTACGAAGCCGGTTGCACCACGACCGCGCCTATGTTCGCTACGACCGTTATGGTCGTCGTCATCGAAGCGCCTGGCGTCATCGTAGTAGACATAGTCCAAACCGTTGCCGCCGATGCCGCCGCCGCTGACGACGGTCACGCCACCTTCTTCCAGAAGCAGCTCCGACAGGTTCATTGTGTCATTGATGATTTCGACCGGTTCATTTCGGTTTCTGTGGTCGTAGAGACGGATCTCTATGCTGCTTTGGCGGGTCGGCAGGATAACCTCGGCAAACTCGTACTCCCCGCTAATGCCGATCCTGGTGGAGGATTCACGGCGGTCGTTGACCCACAGTTCGGCGCTCCCTCCGACGGGACCAACGCCGGCGAATGTGCGGCGCGGCTGACCGTAACGGGTGAGCAGTGCACCTGGCGAAAGGCTTTCGGGCGCCGCGATGATGGGCCTGTTGGACCAAGCATATTGAACGCCGGTGAACTCTGTCGTGCCAAGTACCGGATGCGTGAAAACGCGCTGATGGCCGACCTGGATGGCGCGCTGTTCTTCGAGCTGTTTCATCCATACGAAATCGCGAACCCGGCGGTACTCGGCAATGTCATCGTCATATACAACCTGCCAAACACCACCATAGGCGTGACCAGTCGCGCGCAACGAATTGCGCCAGGTCCCGTATTCAAGATTTTCACTCGAATAGTACAAGTCGCCGTGGATCGTCGCCAGGCCATAGTCTGGAGGTCCGACATCGGGCACAAGGTCGGGCAGCTGCTCGAGTGATTTTTCTCGCGGTCTGGCGCCACGTTGCCAGGGAAAATCGACCTGGAGGGCATAATTCTCCTCATCGAACTCGAGCGTGGCTTGCAATCGGCGCTCGAAGAAGCGCTGATCGATGTAGCGGATGCCGTGGATCGTCGCGAGGTATTGATCGCCGACACTTGTTTGGCCGATCGGCGTGGCCAAGTGCACCGGCCCCTTGTTGGCGCCCGAGACGATCCGGATCGAGACGAGCTCAGTGAATTCCTCCAGTGGCAGCCAGTATCGACCATCTTCCTCGATGACCAACAGCGTGCCGAGTTCGTGCTGCTTGATCATGAGGCCCAATAGCTCTTCTTCTCCTCGCGATCTATTGGCCTCGGCGAGGGGAGCATGGAGCATAAATGACGAAAGGAACGCCAGGAGCGCTAGCCGCAATTGTCGCATGGCCCAAGCTTGCTGCGAGGCGCCAGACGAGTGATCACGGAAGCTCGACTGTCGTCTCGATCTGGACATGATATCGACCGGCGGATTGCAGCTCTGACGGGTCGACTTCAAGCACGACACCGCCCTGCACGATGCGATAACCTCCTCTTTCGCAGAGTATGGTTGGCGGAATTGGCTTGAGAGCAATGGGCAGCGCCCTGCCCTGGTGTTGTCGATGCCGTAGTTGGCCAGTGTTGGCGTTGCCGTTGAGGAGCCGATACTTTACGCGTAGCTCTCCGGGGTGAATGTTTGCGGGAATTCTGCGGCGCCAAAGATCAATGATTGTGCGTGTGATCCGTTGGCTAAGGAAGTTGTCGGTGAGGTCGTCGAGACTGCCTGGTAGAGCGCGGCCGACGTCTGAAGCGCCACCGGTCAGCTCGCGCGCGCTCACAGGTGTAACCGCCAGACGCGGTGGTGACTCGACGCGGTTGCGATAGGACGCATCGAATATCTGCTGGCAGCTCAACCGGCTGTCGGCCAGCCCGGGACTGGCTATCCAGATCGTCGCCGTAGCTAGCGCGAGTGCTCCACGTATGTCGGCCCAGCCGCGCATGGCGCTACTGAGGAACTTGGAATAGATGGGATCGAGCGAGTTTACTGGTACCTAACTTGCCGGCGAGGACGAGGCGATACTTGCCGGGCTTCAATTCTTCCGCTAGCGGGACATTGATCTGGCGACGATAACCGGGAAGGACAGGCGTGCTGGGCAGAAGGCCCGCGATTGCCGCGCCCCTGGGCCTTGCGATTTTCTTCTCCTTGCCGGATACCGCGGCGAGCGCCTGCCGCGCGGACTCTTCGCCAGGGAATTTATTTGCCGGCCATATGCCGAATTTGCCGTTCATGCGCACGTTGGCGGTGCCGACGCTTTTGATGTCGACGCCGAAGCCGCGGCCTTCGGCCACGACCGCTTTCACGTCACCCTTTCGGATCGTTTGGCCGACATGGGCATAGACCGCGACGCCGAAGCGGAACCGCATGGCAATGCCTTGAGCGTTTTTCTGGTATGCCCCGGTCTGCTCGAGGAAAATCATGGCGCGATGCTCGCCGGGTTTGGGGCGGGTATAGGGGCGCACGGCGAAGCGGAGCGTGCGGGACTTGCCCGGCGGGATGGTGAGCTTGAGCGGGCGAACAATGATCCACTGATCGAGCGATTGCTCGGTGGGTGCGATTTCCCGTAATCTGTTCTGCTCGTCGAGGTCCCAGTGGCCCACTTTGACACGGATGCCGATGGGCTCACTGCCTTGGTTGATGACCTTTA
>JAUVMS010000197.1 GCA_030600135.1 Hyphomicrobiales bacterium
CACATCAGGGATCTAAAATCCCACAACCCGGACATCGAACTCTCCATCGCCGGTGAGATCAATCGCCCACCATATCGCAAAACCCCTGAGATCGACGCACTCTTTAAACATGCCAAAGCGCTCGCTGCCGAAGTCGGCTTTGAACTCGAGGATATGTTTACCGGTGGCGGCAGCGACGGAAGTTTCGTTGCCACCCGGGTCCCCACGTTGGACGGCATCGGCGTCGATGGTTCGGGCGCCCACACCCTCGACGAGCATATCTACATCTCGTCCCTGATCCCGCGGATGACATTGCTCAAACGCCTTTTTGAGACCTTGGAGTGAAGGATGAATTTCAACAATTTGCTAGAGGCCAAAAATTCGGCTAACCCGCTAACGCAAAGTGGTATGCCACGCATGGCTGATCGAGTTCGAATCCATCCGCAGTTCCACGACCGAGTTGATGAAAGCGCTGCTCCATGTCGCTCATTACACTCGGCAACCGAGCCGCACGGGCCGGATCGACACTCACCACAGTCTTGATGAAAACATCGAAATCGCCGTAGCACCGAGTGAGTATGTACTCATCTTTGGCGATTAGTTCGAACACGCCCTCGCCTGCCAACTCGTCGAGCCGCGCTTGCGACACATTGCGCACATCGGTTTCGTCATCAACCAGTTTCACGACCTCGATCATCGCGCCACTTGCCAGCGGGTCGACGACATGGAGCCGGCCACCCGGCCTCAGCACGCGGCGTACCTCGTCCAGCGCACTCGCCTGCAGTTCGAGCGGCACATGATGGAACGAAAAGACGTAACAAACCAAATCCTGAGAGCAATCGTCGAGCGGCAAGGCCTCTCCGCGACCCTCCAGCATCGCGATCCCGGCCCCACTCGCCCGAGAGGCCGCGGCTACCTTGTCCGCCTCGATCTCAATGCCGCAGGCAATCGCGCCGCGCGATGACATGGCCTGGGCAAAACTGCCGTTGCCACCACCGACATCGACCACCTGGCGGTTACGCAGATCATAGAGGGATGTGAGATACTCGATATGGTTCATTGGCGCTCAATTCGGACAGTCAACATAAACGCAGACAATTCTGGCGCGCATGCAAGGTGCGCTGGCCTCAACCTTCCCGTTCCCGACGGTCGAAGTTCAATTCGCGCGCACGTTATCTCGTGACGTGCTTCTCCATTACGGGGCTCAGCGACACGTCCCGCCACTTAGCCTTGCCAAACCACCGGAAACCAGTCCTCCGGCAGCCGGTCACCCATCGCAAGCTCGAGACCCATCTCTGGGAAAGGCGGCGAGACCTCGTGCGGCCGCGCCACATAGCGCACATCTTCACCAATGAAGCGCAGGCTGACGGCGCGCCGCCGAGCCCCCGTCTCGTTCGGTGGCGCATTGTGCAGTGTGTGATAATCAAACGCGATGACATCGCCTGGTTCGAGATCGAAACTGCGCAGCTGGCCTGCATCGCGCTCTTCGTCAATGTTGGGAAAAGGCTTATATTTGCTGGTATCGCCCTCGAGCGGCAGCAGCGTTTTGAATCGCCGAGGCACGTAGGTCGACCGGTCAAAATGGCTACCGGCAAGGAAATGCGGACAAACCGCCTTCGAGACGTGATCAAGCGGCACCCAGATGCTCACAGTCTGGCCGCCGTCGAGACAATAATACGGCAGATCCTGATGCCATGGCGTCGCGCTGGTGGTGCCTGGTTCCTTGACCAGGACGTGCTCGTGAAAGAGCTGCACCCGCGATGCACCCATGAGTTGACCGGCAATTTCGCCAAGCGGCCCCGCGTCCGCAACATCGCGAAAGGCCGCAAATCGTTGCCAGTTCACATAGTCACCGAAATAGACGCCTCCACCCTCGTCGGCGTGGTTCTTGCCATAGGGCCCCGGCGAGGCCATGTTGGCGTCTATTGCCTCGGCGAGCCGCCCAAGCCAGCGATCATCGACGGCACCTCTTAGAGCAACAACTCCGTCGTGACGGAATGTCTCGACAAAACCAGTATCGATCAGTGTCATTTTAACACCCCATGGCAATACAAATTCCTATTTAGCAGGGCAGGAACAGTTCGCCAATTCGCTGCACGCCCAAATGGGCTCAGTTGGCCATCGCACCTTGACATGGCGAAGAGTTCTTCACGGGTCCCGACAACAACGGGGATACCATCAGGCTCCACCAGCTTCCGTAGAACCGCCACGCTCAAACGGGTGCCGCCTGATCCGCTACCGCGGTTGAATTCACGCGACCGGCGATCTCGGTTTCGACGCCAGCGAGTCTTAGCGCGTCGCTGAGGCCCTTTGGCGGCGCTTGATCAGTGATGAGCAAATCGACGTCCTCAAAGTCACAAACCTTGACCAGCGCCGACTGACCAAACTTGGTGTGGTCGGTCGCAATTATCTTCATTTCGCCGCTCGCCAACACCGATCTCGCGATCTCGGCTTCGCGCAACGTGTAGTCCATCGGACCGATCTCCGCATCGATGGCACTGATGGAGATGATTGCCAGCCGTACCTTGAAACGGCTGATAAATTCCAATACCGACCGCCCGAACGCGGCGCCATTGTCGCTATTGAGCTCCCCGCCCGCCATGTAAACCGTGTTTCCGTTTGCCGTCGCCAAAGTGTGGGCGACGTCCGACGAGTTCGTGACGACGGTCAATCCGCTCCGTTTCAACAACTCGCGCGCCACGAAGCTCGTCGTCGTACCGGTATCGAGCATGACCGTGTCACCGTCCACCACGTGACCAATGACCTGTCCTGCGACCCGCCGTTTGGCCTCGGCGTTCTCGCGCATCCTCCGTTCAAATGGCGCCTCGCGCACCAGGTGCGGCAACGCCACCGCGCCATGCATTCTGAGCAGCTCGCCGGCCTCGGTCAGCGGCCTGACGTCGCGTCGGATGGTTTCGAGCGAGACCCCCAGCTGACCGGCCAAACCGGCAATCGTGCAAGTCCCCTCTTCGCGGACCAAGCGCAGGATTTGGGCATTTCTCTTGGAATGTCGCATCGCTCAATCAGGGTCGCCAGACGAGGCAATTTGTAGGTAATCGGTCGCATATGATGATCCGATCGGGCAAAATACGCAACAAATCAGTCTCCATTCTCTCAAAATCACACAAAACATATCTGCTCCCGCGTTGACAATCCCGTCGGAAAAACGCGACACTTGTTGGGCAGGCACTAGTGTCCGTGACGTCGTCCCGGCTGGGTATTGACGGTTCGTCGTCGACGGCCAGAAAAGCAATGATGTGCTGGGCACTGACAATTGGCCCCGGATCAATGGGAGGACCGTATGAAAACAAAAGAGTTAATTCTTGGCGCCGCATTAGGCGTGGCGATTGCCTTTACCGGCCCAACGGTGTTGACCACCGCGCGCGCCGATGTTGAATCCAAGGACCCGGTCAAACTCACGCTGCATGATTGGACCGGTCAATTCATTACCACCAAGATCATGGGCGAAGTGCTGAAGAAGGCCGGCTATAACATTGAGTATGTACAGGCCGATTACATCGCGCAATTCGCCGGGCTAAAGACCGGAGACCTCCATGTGGCGATGGAAATTTGGGAGACCACCGGGCGCGACGCCATGGATGAGGCGACAGCCACCGGCAAGGTCGAAAACCTCGGCGAGACCGGCATGAAAGCCATCGAGGAATGGTGGTACCCGGAATACATGAAGGCGAAATGTCCAGGGTTGCCGGATTGGCAGGCACTCAACAAGTGCGCCGAGGCATTTTCCGTCCCAGAAACCGCACCGAAGGGCCGCTATCTGGGTGGGCCAGTGACCTGGGGCGGCTTTGATGATGAACGCGCCGAGGCCCTAGGTCTCGACTTCGAGGTGATTCACGCCGGCACCGATGCCGCGCTCTTTGCCGAGCTCGAATCGGCCTATCAGCGCAAAGCCCCCATCCTGCTTTGGGTTTATGCTCCCCATTGGGCGCCCGTGAAGTACAAAGGCGAGTGGGTCGAATTCCCAAAGTATACATCCGAGTGCTACAACGACCCGAAATGGGGTACGAACCCGAACGCCAAGCACGACTGCGGCAAACCTCGCGGCCCGATTTGGAAAGTCGCGTGGACAGGCGTCAAGGACAAATGGCCAGGCGCGCACAAGGCGGTTTCCAACTTCGAAATCACCAATGACGAAATGGGCGCAATGGTGGCCGATGTCGATCTAAACGGTCGCAAGGTGGACGAAGTCGTCGCCGAGTGGGTCGGCAAGAACGAGGATCGCTGGAACAAGTGGATCCAGTAGGCGTTTGGTTGCCGACACACAACTGTTCGACGGGGCGGCACGACCCAGTTCGCCCCGTCTATTCAGTCTCCTATAGACTTTGGACTTGAACTACGTTCATTCGAAAGGGCCTTTAAGACGAATCTCATGGCGCAATCCCGAATAAAGCTTGTTTGCAAGTCGCTTTGGAAGCTTTACGGCGAAGGCGCAGGCAGTTTTCTCCCGCAATTTAAAAACCAAGAGCCAAGCACCGACGCGATCGCATCATCGGGTCTCATCGCCGCCGTCCGCGACGTCAATCTCGAGGTTCGCGAGGGCGAAATCTTTGTCATTATGGGGCTGTCGGGATCTGGCAAATCGACGCTGGTGCGGTGCATGTCGCGCTTGATCGAGCCAACCGCTGGCGAAATCCTGTTCGACGGCCGCAACCTGCTTGAAGCTTCATCGAGTGAGATGATTGCCATTCGACGCCACCAGATGGGTATGGTGTTTCAACATTTTGCGCTCCTACCTCATCTAACGGTGCTCGGCAACGTCGCCTTTCCGTTGGAGGTTCAAGGTATCGATCGTGGCGAACGCGAGACCCGTGCTCGCGAAGTGATTGAGCTTGTCGGTCTCTTTGGTCGCGAGGAATATTATCCACGCGAACTCTCGGGCGGTCAGCAGCAGCGTGTTGGGATCGCTCGCTCACTTGCCACCGAGCCGGATCTTTGGTTCCTCGACGAACCGTTCTCCGCCCTCGATCCTTTGATCCGGCGTGAAATGCAGGACGAATTCCTCCGCCTTCAACAGCTGCTCAAGAAAACCATCGTCTTCATCACCCATGATTTCGACGAGGCCATCCGCCTCGCTGATCGTATCGCCATTATGAAGGACGGCGCCATCGACCAAATCGGTGCCCCGGAGGACCTCGTCGTTCGCCCCGCCACACCCTATGTCGCCGAATTCACCCGTGACGTTCTCAAGGCAAAGGTGCTCTCGGTTTCATCGATCATGACGCCTTTCGAAGACGCCCCATCTGGCGAAAGCCGCGTCGGCGAGGTCCACAGGGACCAAAAGATTGCCGACATCGCCGGTATGCTACGAGATCGTGACGGCGTACTTGTGGTCACAGACGACGCCGGCCAACCGATCGGCCAACTCCATCGAGACGATATCATCGATGTTTTGATGGAGGGCTGAGCCGTGAACGAGACGCCCGCCACTTCGCGCATGGAAGCCGCCGGCAGGAGCGTCACTGCGTTGGCCGCCAGCCCGTTTGTCGCCAAGCACCTGAAAGCAATCATCTGGGCCGCGGCACTTTCGATCGCCACACTTTTTTGGCTTTTTGGCAAGGACATCGCACCCTGGGCCTTCCGATTTCCTAGACAGTGGCAATGGAACCTGAAACGCACGATTTCGGATTTCATGGCATGGCTGATCGACGATGCAAGCTTCGGCCTCTTTACCTTTACTGATCTGACGCGCGGCCTCGCCCATCTCATCGAGCTGCCTTACACGGCGGTCCTCAGCCTTCTCTCGACCGGCTTCCTGCAAGGCAGGGGCTCCGATGCGATCCAGATTCTGCCGCCATTGTCCTGGTTGGCGATCATCGCCGTTTCCCTCCTTATGGGGCGCTATTGCAAGGACTGGAAACTCGCCACCCTGATCGGCGCCTGCCTGCTCTATCTCGCCGTTTTCGGGCAGTGGCAAAGTGCTATGGTCACGCTCTCGTCGATACTGATCGCGGTCCCGCTCGGCGTCACCAGCGGGCTGCTGGTCGGCCTACTCGCCTATCGCTGGCCTTGGTTTGAAAAACTCATCCGACCCGTACTCGACCTGATGCAGACGGTACCGGTCTTTGCCTACCTGGTCCCCATTCTCGTTCTGTTCGGGTTCGGACCCGTCTCGGCGATCATCGCGACCATCATTTACGCCACGCCGCCCATGGTCCGCGTCGCCGTGGTCGCGTTGCAGGGCGTCCCGGGCGAGGTCGTCGATCTCGGCCGCATGATCGGCTGTACCCGGCGACAAATGACCTGGAAAGTCATGGTCCCTTCCGCGCTGCCGAGCATCATGATCGGCGTCAATCAAGTCATCATGCTCTCCCTCAACATGGTCATCATCGCCTCAATGATCGGCGCCGGCGGCCTCGGCTTCGAGGTCCTCGCCTCGCTGCGCCGCCTGGACATTGGGGCAGGCATTGAAGCTGGCGTCGCCATCGTCGTGCTGGCCATCGCCATCGACCGCTTGTCGCAAGCCGTCGCACAGCGCAACCTGCCCGTGCACAGTAAAAAGGACGCCTCGGCCCCCTTCTGGCGGCGCTATCCCTACACATCCGTCA
>JAUVMS010000407.1 GCA_030600135.1 Hyphomicrobiales bacterium
GCCAGTTTGGCTGACGGGTTCGAAGTATTGCGGGTCGCGGGACAATTTGCCTGCCCGGTGGCGCTTGGTGAAACACTGTTGGCGGGCTGGATATTGTCGAGGGCAGGGCAGGAATGCCCACCGGGCGCGATGAGCGTCGCGCCAATGCGCAGTGGCCACGGAATCACGATGGGCGGCAATGGAAGGCTGTCAGGAACCGCCTGCTCGGTCCCGTATGCCCAAGGCGTGGACGCTTTGGTGGTGGTGGCCGATCATGGCGGCCGCACACATATTGCGCTGGTCGAGCCGCGGAACTGCAGATCGAGCGAGCAGGCGCCTATCCTGGATGGTTCACGTGTCGATTTCTCATTCGACGATGCAGCACCCATAGCGATTTTCGACGCCCCTCTCGACTTCGACCAACAGAGTGTCATGCTGATGGGTGCCGTTGTGCGCTCGGTGCAAATCGCAGGTGCACTCGAAAGCATCCTCGAACTCACGGTTGAGTATGCAAAGGACCGCTTCGCGTTCGAGCGCCCGCTCGCCAAGTTTCAAGCCGTGCAGCACAACCTGGCACGCCTGGCCGGAGAGGTCGCCGCGGCGCTCGCGGCATCGGGTTCGGCGGCAGATGCCGTCGCTCACGCCGAGCGCCTTGATGAGGCAGGTTTGTTTCTCGAGGCGGCATCGGCGAAGATCAGGGTTGGCGAGGCCGCCGGCGAAGTGGCTCGGATCGCCCATCAGGTCCATGGCGCCATTGGCTTCACCGCCGAGTATGTGCTGCAACGTTATACGCGCCAGGCATGGGTTTGGCGCGACGACTTCGACACCGAGAGCCATTGGGCGCGGCGGCTGGGCGAACTGGTGGCGAGCCAAGGTGCCGACGACCTTTGGCCAATGCTGGCGGCGCGGTGACCCCGCGCTGGCGATCGGCGATCGGAGAATACGAGGACATGAGTTTGAGGCCTGAGCGTGCAATCCGCCATTCAATTTGACCCGGTTCGCCTGCCGCTGGTTGCCCAGCACCTGAGGGCCGATGTGCGCACCTTCATCGCCGAGGAGGTGACGGCGGGAACCTTCGATCCGAATGCGGGCTTGAAGAGCGCCATGTTCGATCGCGAGTTCAGCAAGCGGGTCGGTGCGCACGGCTGGATCGGCATGACATGGCCCAGGGCCTATGGCGGGCACGAGCGCTCGCAACTCGAGCGCTATGTCGTGACCGAAGAGTTTCGCGCCGCCAACGCGCCGACGTGGTCGCACTTCGTGGCGGATCGTCAAAGCGGCCCAATGCTCCTGAAGTATGCCGACGAGAGCATTAAATCGGAGGTCCTTCCGCGCATCGCCCGTGGCGAGCTATGCTTTTGCATAGGTATGAGCGAATCCGGTTCCGGGTCCGATCTGTTTGCCGCCAAGGCCAAGGCCACAAAGACAAATGACGGTTGGCTGCTCAACGGAGCAAAAATCTGGACATCCAATGCCCATCGCGCGGACTACATGATCGGGCTCTTTCGCACGGCGCCGCCGAGCGAGGACAATCGCCGCCATGGACTGAGCCAATTTCTCATCGACATGCAAAGCCCGGGCATCACGGTCAACCCGATCGAGCAAATGACAGGTCAGCACGACTTCAACGAGGTCGTCTTTGACGATGTCCCAATCCCCGATGCCCATCTGCTGGGAGAACCCCATGCGGCATGGCGGCAGGCGACCAGCGAGCTTGCCTTCGAGAGAAGCGGGCCGGAACGGTTTCTCGAAACATTCTATGTCTTGACGGCACTGGTGAGGTTGCTCGGCGAGCGGCCGGACGCGCGCGAGGCCGAGGGTGTTGGGAGGATGGTGGCGCAGCTGCACACACTCAGGCGCATGTCGGTTTCGGTTGCTGGTATGCTCGAGGCTGGCAAAGAGCCGGTCTTGGAAAGTTCGATCGTCAAGGACCTCGGAACCATTTGGGAGCAGGCGTTGCCTGAGCGCGCACGACACCTTGGCGCATTCGCGGATAGCGCTGTCGGCAATTTGCACGACTTCCAGGACCTCGTCGATTTCGCGATCCTCTCTGCGCCGAAATTCACAATTCAGGGCGGAACCACCGAAGTCCTGCGCGGCATTATCGCGCGCGGCCTCGGCTTGCGCTGATCTGCAACATTCGACAAGCGGTACGTTTCACTCCCGTCGCTGCCGACTGCCAAATTCGGCTATGGATACATGAGAGGAATAAAATATGGGGCAACGGTCATGAGCAACAGTAGCGACTATAGTGAGCTGGGCGTAGGGATCGAGGACATGGTGGCGACGGTCGAGATCCGTCGCCCGCCACACAATTTCTTCGACCGCGAACTTATCCGGCAATTGGCGACCGCGTTCGAGGCGCTTGATGGCGACGCCACTTGCCGGGCAATCGTGCTGGCGGCGGAGGGTAAATCGTTTTGCGCCGGGGCCGATCTGGGCGATGGTGACACCCTGACCTTCGGCCAGCAATCAGAAGGCGATACGAAGCGATACGCGGCCGGGGACCTCTACCGGGAAGCGGTTCGATTGTTCGCCGTGCAAAAGCCGATCATCGGCGCCATTCATGGCCCGGCCGTCGGCGGCGGATTGGGCCTTGCCATGGTGCCGGATCTGAGGGTCGCGTGCCCCGAATCGCGGTTCGTGGCAAACTTCACGAAACTCGGTTTCCATCCGGGGTTCGGCCTCACGGTGACCCTGCCGGAACTCATTGGACAATCGCAAGCGGCGCTCATGTTCTACACAAGCCGGCGCATCAAAGGTGAGGAGGCGCTCTCCATGGGTTTGGCCGATGTGCTCGTGCCGCGAGACGAGGTGCGCGCGACGGCACACCAACTGGCTCGCGAAATCGCCGAATGCTCGCCACTCGGTGTCATGGCCACGCGTGCCAATTTGCGCCGTGGGCTTGCCGATCGTGTGCGCGAGGCGACAGATCGTGAGCTGGCTGCGCAGACGCGACTGAAAGCGACACATGACTTCAAAGAAGGTGTGGCGGCAATGGCGGAGCGACGATTGCCGAATTTCGAAGGTCGATAACCCGCTTACGGGTTTGTCTGGATGTGGCCGGCTGCGGGGTGTCGTCTGAGCGTACTTGTACAAGTAGCTAGATGGAAAAGCATGGAACAACTGGGGTCTCGCTTAGGCCGGCCCATGACTGGTTGGGAGATTGACGATGTCGGAAATGCGCTACCGCGTGCTCGGTCAAACCGGTGTGTACGTGTCCGAGCTCTGTCTCGGCACCATGATGTTTGGTGAGCAGACCGAAGAAAACGAGGCCCGACGGATCATCGATCACGCACGTGAGCGCGGCGTCAATTTCATCGATACCGCAGATCAATATGCCGATGGCCGCTCCGAGGAGATTTGCGGGCGCGCCATCGCTTCAGAGCGGGATCATTGGGTGCTCGCCACCAAAGTCGGCAGCCGCA
Organism: Hyphomicrobiales bacterium; assembly: GCA_030600135.1. Classification (GTDB taxonomy): domain Bacteria; phylum Pseudomonadota; class Alphaproteobacteria; order Rhizobiales; family JAUVMS01; genus JAUVMS01. The sequence goes on from JAUVMS010000407.1 coordinate 3,408, forward strand.
TGCCTGGCGGACCGTTCGAGCGCGGCCTGTCGCGCCGGTACATTTGCGAGGCGGTCGAGCGAAGTCTGAAGCGCCTCGGTACCGATTACATCGACATCTATTACATGCATCGGCCCGATCCCGACACGCGTCTGGAAGATTCAGTGCGCGCAATGGGCGATTTGGTGCGCTCGGGCAAGATCCGGTACTTTGGGATTTCGAATTTTCGCGCCTGGCAACTAACTGAAATCGTTTATCTTTGCCGCGAACTTGGGGCGAGCGAACCCGTCATCCTGCAGCCCTACTACAATCTCATGAACCGCGACCCCGAGGTCGAACTCATTCCCGCGGCCCGGCGGTTTGGCATTGGTGTCGCGCCCTACAGCCCCATCGCCCC
>JAUVMS010000037.1 GCA_030600135.1 Hyphomicrobiales bacterium
CTCGAGGGGCGCGACGACGAGATTGGCAAAAATTCCATTCATGAGCTGATGGAGGCTGTCGACAGCTACATCCCGCAACCTGATCGCCCGATTGATCAGCCGTTCTTGATGCCGATCGAGGATGTTTTTTCGATCTCGGGTCGGGGCACGGTTGTCACGGGTCGTATCGAGCGTGGCGTGATCAAGGTCGGTGAAGAGGTCGAGATCGTCGGGATCAAGGATACCTCGAAGACGACGGTGACGGGTGTCGAGATGTTTCGCAAGCTCCTGGACCGCGGCGAGGCGGGCGACAATGTTGGTTGCCTGTTGCGTGGTGTCGGGCGCGAGGAGGTCGAGCGCGGGCAGGTCCTGTGCAAGCCCGGTAGCGTGACGCCGCATACCAAATTCAAGGCCGAGGCCTACATCCTGACCAAGGAAGAAGGTGGCCGGCACACGCCGTTTTTTACCAACTACCGTCCGCAGTTCTACTTTCGCACGACGGATGTGACCGGCGTTGTGAGTTTGCCTGAAGGCACGGAAATGGTGATGCCTGGCGACAATGTCGCCGTGGAAGTCGAGCTCATTGTGCCAATTGCGATGGAAGAGGGACTTCGGTTCGCAATTCGCGAAGGCGGGCGCACGGTGGGCGCCGGTGTCGTGGCAACAATCGTCGAATAACGAGAAACAACTGGCGCCCCTTAGATGGGGCGCCTTCACTTTTGACGTGGTCGGGCCCGGTGAGCCCTCGGCAAATTGGCTTTGAAAGGTTGAGCGGGAAATGCAAGGTCAGAACAAAGGTCAGAACATACGGATCCGGCTAAAGGCGTTCGATCATCGTGTGCTTGATGCCTCGGCAAAAGAGATCGTGAACACAGCCAAGCGGACAGGCGCCGAGGTGCGGGGACCGATCCCGCTGCCGACGCGGATTGAAAAGTTCACGGTCAATCGTTCTCCGCACATCGACAAGAAGAGCCGTGAGCAATTCGAGATGCGGACGCACAAGCGGTTGCTCGATATCGTCGACCCGACCCCGCAGACGGTGGACGCATTGATGAAACTCGATCTGGCGGCCGGTGTGGATGTGGAGATCAAACTCTAGCTGTGCTGGACGCTGGACCGATTGTTTGGTGACCAAAGTGGGCCAGACACGTCGGTGGACTTTAAATCTTGGCCTCAAAGTGGGCGCGGGTATTGGATTTTGTGAGACGCAGTTGCTCGACGCAAGTCGAGTTGGCGCTAGGGCCGGCAGGCCCCAAGGGAATGTAAGGAAACTGCGATGCGATCGGGTGTGATTGCACAGAAGATGGGCATGACGCGGGTCTTCACGCAAACCGGCGAGCATGTTCCCGTGACTGTGTTGAAGCTGGAAAACTGCCAGGTGGTCGGACACCGCACCGAGGAGCGCAATGGCTATACCGGCCTGCAGCTCGGCGCCGGCAAGGCCAAGGTGAAAAACGTAACACGGCCGCAGCGCGGGCACTTCGCCATCGCCCATGTCGAGCCAAAGCGTAAGCTCGCGGAATTCCGCGTAAGCCCGGAGAACATGATCGATGTCGGTGCGGAGATTACCGCTGACCACTTCGTCGCCGGGCAACGCGTCGACGTCACCGGCACCAGTATCGGCAAGGGCTTTGCCGGCGCCATGAAACGTCACAATTTCAGTGGGATGAGAGCCAGTCACGGGGTCTCGGTGAGCCACCGAAGTCATGGTGCAACGGGTCAATGCCAGGATCCGGGCAAGGTCTTCAAGGGCAAGAAAATGGCCGGACACATGGGTGCAACGCGAGTGACGACGCAAAATCTGGAAGTCGTCAAGACGGATGTCGAACTCGGCATCATTCTCGTGCGTGGTGCCGTTCCGGGTGCCAAAGGCGGGTGGGTGCTGGTGCGCGACGCGGTCAAGAAAGCGTTGCCCGACGATGTGCCAATGCCGGGCGCATTCCGAGCCAGCGAAGCCGCAGCCAGCGCCGAAGCTCAGTCGGGCGAAGTACAGGCTGAGGGAGGAGAGCAATGAAGGCCGAGGTCACAACGCTGGACGCTGGAAAGGCCGGCACGGTCGAGCTGTCTGAGGCGATTTTCGGTCTCGAGCCGCGGGCTGACATTTTGCATCGCATGGTGCGTTATCAGCTGGCCAAGCGGCAGGCCGGCACCCATGCCACCAAGGATCGATCCCAGATCCATGGAACCGGTGCCAAGATGTACCGTCAAAAAGGCACGGGGCGAGCACGGCATGGCAACAAGAAGGTCACGATTTTTCGTGGTGGCGGCAAGACGTTCGGGCCCAAGCAACGCAGCCATGCCATTGACTTGCCGAAGAAAGTCCGGGCGTTGGCACTAAGGCACGCACTTTCCGCCAAGGCCAAGGCTGACGAGCTCGTCGTGCTCGATAAAGCGGAGGCCGCGGCACCGAAAACCAGTGGATTGCGCAGCCAACTCGATAAGCTCGGATTGCAATCGGCGCTGATCGTCGACGGCAACGAAGTGGAACGAAACTTTGGTCTTGCGGCACGCAATATTCCGCAGATTGACGTGCTGCCGGTTCAGGGTCTGAACGTCTACGACATCTTGCGGCGGGACAAATTGGTGTTGACGAAGGCCGCGCTCGAGGCAATCGAGGCGCGGTTTGTGGGCAGTGAGGAAAAGGCCGACGCTGCCGAGGCTTAGGTGGCGATCGCATGGCATGCGATGATCACAGGGCCGAGGGTGAGCTGGCGACGGTGGATAAAAGACGATGCAAGAGACAAAGGCTTACGACGTCATCGTGGCGCCCGTGATTACGGAAAAGTCGACCGAGGCGTCGGAGCACAACCAGGTGGTGTTTCGCGTCGCCAAGGTGGCAACGAAGCCCGAGATCAAAGCGGCGGTCGAAAAACTGTTCAACGTCAAGGTCAAGGCGGTGAACACAATAAACCGCAAGGGCAAGGTCAAACGGTTTCGAGGCCGGCTCGGGCGGCAGAGCGACGTGAAGAAGGCGATTGTGACTCTCGAAGAGGGCCACAGCATCGATATAACGACAGGGCTCTAGGCGGGTGAACCCTGCAGCGAGTTGCGGCGTGCGGCCGCGAGGAATTTTAAGAACTGGGGCCTAGCCCCGAGCGAGATCGAACGATGGCGCTGAAAAAATACAAACCGACGACGCCCGGACGGCGCAACCTGGTGCTGGTGGACCGTAGCCAGCTGTCAAAGGAAAAGCCCGTCAAGCAGCTCACCGAAGGGTTGACCAAATCGGGCGGGCGCAACAATCACGGGCGAGTAACGGCGCGGCGACGTGGCGGTGGGCACAAGCGTACCTATCGCATCGTCGATTTTCGTCGGCGCAAATTCGACGTGCCGGCAACGGTTGAGAGAATTGAATACGATCCGAACCGGACCGCCTTCATCGCGCTCATTCGATACGAGGATGACGAGCTATCGTATATTTTGGCTCCGCAGCGTCTGGCCGTGGGTGACACGGTGATTTCCGGGGAGCGGGTCGACGTCAAGCCGGGCAACGCGACGCCGATGGCGAATATGCCGATCGGCACCATCATCCACAACGTGGAGATGAAAGCGGGCAAGGGTGGTCAGATTGCACGGGCAGCTGGCTCCTACGTACAACTCGTGGGTCGAGACGCGGGATACGCGATCTTGAAACTGTCGTCCGGCGAGACGCGGATGGTGCGGGCGGAGTGCATGGCGACAATTGGCGCGGTCTCCAATCCGGACAACTCCAACATCAAGCTCGGCAAGGCCGGGCGTAAGCGCTGGATCGGACGTCGCCCGGCGGTGCGCGGTGTTGCAATGAATCCAATTGATCACCCCCACGGTGGCGGTGAAGGTCGGACATCGGGCGGACGCCACCCGGTCACGCCTTGGGGTAAGCCGACGAAGGGCAAGCGGACGCGCTCGAACCGCTCGAGCGACAAGCTGATCATTCGTAGCCGGCATTTGAAGAAGAAACGCTAAGGATAGGAACGGTCGGGGCGAGGCCAATGCCACCCCGGACCAAAAAGGGATCAAAGCATGGCTCGATCTGTTTGGAAAGGACCGTTCGTCGACGGGTATCTGCTGAAGAAGGCGGAGACGGCGCGCGAATCTGGGCGCAAGGATGTGATCCGAATTTGGTCACGGCGCTCAACAATTTTGCCGCAGTTCGTCGGCCTGACGTTTGGCGTGCACAACGGGCACAAGCATATTGCGGTGCTCGTTTCCGAGGACATGATCGGCCACAAATTTGGTGAGTTTGCTCCGACACGGGCTTATTATGGCCACGCGGCCGACAAGCGCGCACGGAGGAAATAGCGATGGGAAAGGCCAAAGGTGAACGGCGCATCGCTGACAACGAGGCGAAGGCCGTGACGCGCAACATCAGGGTGAGCCCGCAAAAGCTCAACCTGGTGGCTTCGGCAATTCGCGGAAAGAAGGTCGAGCGGGCACTGGCGGACTTGACCTTTTCGCGCAAGCGCATCGCCAAGGATGTCAAGAAAACGCTCGAGTCGGCAATTGCGAACGCGGAAAACAATCACGGCCTCGATGTCGACGCTTTGGTCGTGGCCGAGGCCCACGTGGGCAAGAATTTGGTGATGAAGCGCATGCAGCCGCGAGCACGTGGGCGAGTCGGGCGCATCTTGAAGCCGTTCTCTCAGCTGACGGTCATCGTTCGCGAAGTCGAAGAGAGCGCCGCTCAAGAAGGCAAAGGGGCCTGAGCATGGGACAGAAAGTCAACCCGATCGGCCTGCGACTCGGGATCAATCGAACCTGGGATTCGCGCTGGTTTGCCGACAAGCGTGAGTATGGTGAGCTGCTGCACGAAGACATGCGAATCCGTGAACACATTTTGAAGGCCCGCCGCAATGCCGGCATCTCGAAAGTTGTGATCGAGAGGCCGCACAAGAAATGTCGCGTGACGGTTCACACGGCACGGCCTGGAATTTTGATCGGCAAGAAGGGCGCCGATATTGAAAAGCTCAGAGGGCAGTTGGCGAAACTGACCGAGTCCGAGGTGCATCTCAATATTCTCGAAGTGCGCAAGCCGGAGATTGATGCAACGCTGGTGGCGGAGAATATTGCGCAGCAGTTGGAACGTCGGGTGGCGTTTCGTCGGGCGATGAAGCGCGCGGTGCAGTCGGCGATGCGGCTGGGCGCGGTTGGCATTCGGATCAATTGTGGTGGCCGACTTGGCGGCGCGGAGATCGCGCGTACCGAGTGGTACCGCGAAGGGCGCGTACCGTTGCACACGTTTCGAGCCGATATCGACTATGGCACGGCGCGCGCGGAAACCGCCTACGGCACGATTGGGATCAAGGTCTGGATCTTCAAAGGCGAGATCATGGAGCATGATCCGATGGCGCAGGAAAAACGCGCCACCGAAGGGTTTGAAGGTGCACGCAGCGGCGGCGGCGGTCGACGTGAAGGCGCGGGCGCCCGCTAGGAAAACTGAGAGATTGAGCAATGTTGCAACCAAAGCGAACAAAGTTTCGCAAAGCGCACAAGGGCCGGATCAAGGGCGTTGCCAAGGGCGGTACAGCGCTCAATTTTGGCTCCTATGGCCTCAAGGCGCAGGAGCCGGCACGTATCACCGCGCGCCAGATCGAAGCCGCGCGGCGAGCAATGACCCGCCACATGAAACGCGCGGGTCGGGTGTGGATCCGGATTTTTCCGGACCTACCGGTTTCCAAGAAGCCGACCGAGGTACGCATGGGCAAGGGCAAGGGCGCGCCCGAATTTTGGGCGGCACGGGTAAATCCTGGCCGCATCATGTTCGAGATTGATGGTGTTTCCAGGACGATCGCGTGTGAGGCTTTGCGTCTCGGGGCAGCGAAACTGCCGATTAAGACGCGTGTTGTCGCAAGACCTGGTGACCACTAGAGCGCGTGCGTTTGGGACGAGGACGATTGAGATGAAGGCGATCGAATTTCGCGACTTGTCGGTCGATCAGCTCGACGATCAGCTGGTGAAGCTGAAGAAGGAGCAGTTCAACCTGCGCTTTCAGCAGGCGACGGGGCAGTTGGAGAACACTGCCCGGTTTCGTCAAATCAGGCGCGATATCGCGCGGATCAAGACGATAGCCAAGGAAAAACGGGCCGTCGAGGCGAGCAATTAGGTAGCGCTGGAGGGGAGTCTATGGGCCCGACCAGCACACGCGATTAAGGATTTGGAAGATGCCGAAGCGAGTTCTTCAAGGTGTGGTCGTCTCGGACAAGACGGACAAGACGATTGTCGTGCGGGTCGAGCGTCGCTTCACCCATCCGCTGTTTCGCAAAACGGTGCGGCGATCGAAGAAGTACCAGGCGCACGACGCGACGAATGCCTGCAAAGTAGGCGACATGGTGCGGATCGAGGAATGCAGCCCGATCTCGAAGACAAAGAGATGGACTGTGGTGAGAGAAGAAGGCGCTGCGGGTTGAGCCAAGCGGGCCAGAGCCAATAGTGCGTGGGGCAATTGACGGTCGTGCCCGCGCGCACGGAACGATCGAATAATCAAGAAGGCGAATAGCCATGATTCAGAGCGAGACAAATCTGGACGTCGCCGACAACTCGGGTGCGCGCCGCGTGCAATGCATCAAGGTGCTTGGGGGCTCGAAGCGCAAGTACGCCTCGGTTGGCGACATCATTGTGGTGACTGTCAAGGAGGCAATCCCGCGTGGACGCGTCAAGAAGGGTCAAGTGATGCAGGCGGTGGTCGTGCGGACCGCGGCGCCGGTCAAACGTGTCGATGGCAGCGTTATTCGCTTCGACCGCAATGCGGCGGTTCTGGTGAACAACAACAAAGAGCCGATTGGGACGCGAATATTTGGTCCGGTCACCCGTGAGCTGCGCGCCAAGAACCACATGAAGATCGTCTCGCTCGCACCGGAGGTGCTGTAAATGGCGACCAAGCTCAAGATACGCAAAGGCGACCACGTGGTGGTGCTTGCGGGCAAGGATAAGGGTAAGCACGGCGAGGTGCTGAAAGTTATCCCCCGCGACAGCCGTGCCATCGTGCAAGGCGTTAACACGGTGCGCCGGCATCAACGGCAAACTGCGACGCAAGAGGCCGGCATCGTGGCAAAGGAAGCGCCGATACATTTGTCCAATCTGGCGCTCGAGGATCCCAAGGACGGCAAGCCCTCGCGGGTCGGGTACAAGACGCTCGAGGACGGTCGCAAGGTGCGCTTCGCCAAGCGCTCGGGAGAAGTAATCGATGTCTGAGGCAAACGGATATATTCCGCGGCTGCGCACGCACTACGACGAGGTGGTGCGCCCGGAACTCGTCGAGAAGTTTGGTTACGGCAATCCCATGCAGGTGCCGCGGCTCGAAAAAGTCGTGCTCAACATGGGGATTGGCGAGGGTGTCGGCGACAAGAAGAAGGTCGATGCCGCCGCGGGCGATCTAGCGCTGATTGCAGGGCAGAAGCCGGTCATCACCAAGGCGCGCAAGTCGATCGCCGGGTTCAAACTGCGTGACGAGATGGCGATTGGTGCCAAGGTGACGCTTCGACGAGGCAGGATGTTTGAGTTTCTCGATCGCCTGGTGACGATCGCGCTGCCGCGGGTCAGGGACTTTCGCGGGCTCAACCCGAAGAGTTTCGACGGCCACGGCAATTACGCCTTGGGTATTCGGGAGCACATTGTGTTTCCGGAAATCGACTACGACAAGGTGGACGAAATTTGGGGTCTCGACGTCGTTGTTTGCACGACGGCGACATCCGACGACGAAGCGCGCGAGCTTTTGCGCGGCTTCAATTTTCCGTTCCGGAACTGAGGCTACGGGGCCTTGGTGTCACAGGAGGACTGAATGGCAAAGACAAGTGCCATCGAAAAAAACAAGCGCAGGCGCAAGCTCGCCAAGCAATTCGAGGCAAAACGAGCGGCACTGAAGGCGCAGCAGAGGGACCAGAGCTTGTCGCGAGAGGATCGCTTTCGGGCAACGCTCAAACTTACCGAGTTGCCGCGCAATTCTTCGAAGACGAGGGTTCGCAATCGCTGCGAGTTGACCGGGCGGCCGCGAGGCTACTATCGCAAGTTGAAGCTGTCGCGCGTTGCGCTGCGGGATTTGGCCTCCGTTGGGCTCATCCCCGGCATGGTCAAGTCAAGCTGGTAAGGAGGGCGGCACATGCCTGTTTCAGATCCTTTAGGGGACATGCTGACCCGCATCCGCAATGCGCAGATGAGGCGTAAATCGAAAGTCAGCACGCCGGCGTCCAGTTTTCGCGAGCGTGTGCTCGATGTGTTGAAGGATGAGGGCTATATTCGCGATTATTCGCGAACGGATTACCAGGGTGGCAAGTCTGAATTCGAGATCGAGCTCAAGTACCACAATGGCGAACCGGTGATTAAGGAGATTAATCGCGTTTCCAAACCGGGCCGTCGGGTCTATTCGCCGGTACGGGATTTGCCGACCGTCGCCAATGGATTGGGTGTGGCGATCTTGTCGACGCCGAAGGGTGTGATGTCGGATTCGCGAGCGCGCCAGGAAAATGTCGGCGGCGAGATCCTCTGCAACGTGTTTTAGAGATCGCGCAAGTAAAGAGGTTGGGAATGTCCCGCATTGGAAAAAAACCGATCGACGTGCCAGACAAGGTCGAGGTGAAGGTCGAGGGCCAGACCGTCAAGGCCAAAGGGCCGAAGGGCGAACTCGAAATTACTTTGATTGATGATGTGAGTGTTGCGCTCAAGGACGGAACCGTCGTCGTCGAGCCGAGAAACGAGACCAAGCGGGCTCGCTCGATGTATGGCATGTCGCGCACTTTGGTTCAGAATATCGTGACGGGCGTGACGGAAGGTTTTTCCAAGACGCTCGAGATTACGGGCGTTGGCTATCGCGCGCAGATGAAGGGCAAGAGCTTGCAGCTGCAGTTGGGGCTGAGCCACGAGGTGCTGCTTCCCACCCCTGATGGCATCGACATACGGGTGACCATGCCGACGGAGATTATCGTTTCCGGGATTGAAAAACAAAAGGTTGGTCAGATCGCGGCGGAAATCAGGGCCTATCGTCCGCCCGAGCCGTACAAGGGCAAGGGCATCCGTTATCAAGGCGAGTATATCTTCCGCAAGGAAGGCAAGAAGAAGTAGCAGCGAAAGAGATTGCAAGTTCGACCAACTCGTTGGTCGGCTGTGCGAACCCGCTGGATGAAGAAGACAGTCAAATGGCTAACACAAGACAGATAATAGATCGACGCAAGGCGCGTGTGCGACGCACGCTCAAGAAGCATGCGAAGGGCCGGCCTCGGCTTTCGGTGTTTCGCTCGTCGAAGCACATCTATGCCCAAGTGATCGATGATGGGGCTGGCCGCACGGTGGCCTCGGCTTCGTCATTGGACGGCGATCTCAAGGGAAAGCTAAAGAGCGGCGCGGATAAATCCGCCGCGGCCGAGGTTGGCAAACTGATCGCGGAACGGGCATCGAAGGCCGGCGTCAAGGACGTGGTCTTCGATCGAGGCGGCTATATCTATCACGGGCGGATCAAGGCGCTTAGCGAAGCGGCCCGTGAAGGTGGATTGAGTTTCTGAACGACGAAAGGACCGAAACGTTGGCACGCAATCCTGGGAGAGACCGCGGACGTGATCGCGACCGCGACGACCGCGACAGCGAGTTTGTCGACAAGCTCGTTCACATCAATCGTGTCGCCAAGGTCGTGAAGGGCGGCCGGCGATTCGGATTTGCTGCTCTGGTCGTGGTTGGTGACCAGAAGGGGCGGGTCGGTTTTGGTCACGGCAAGGCGCGCGAGGTGCCCGAGGCGATCCGCAAGGCGACCGAGTCTGCCAAACGTGAACTCATCAAAGTGCCGTTGCGCGAAGGCCGGACGCTGCATCACGATGTTTTTGGCCGGCATGGCGCAGGCAAAGTGGTGTTGCGCGCAGCGCCTCCGGGCACTGGCATCATCGCCGGCGGCCCCATGCGTGCCGTTTTCGAGACACTTGGTGTGCAGGACGTGGTGGCGAAATCAATCGGTACATCGAACCCATACAACATGGTACGCGCGACGTTCGATGCCTTGAAGCGCGAAGATAGCCCGCGCAGCGTGGCGGCAAGGCGTGGCAAAAAGGTTAGCGAAATTGTTTCGCGACGGCGCGATAGTGCGGGCGACACACAAGCGCAAAGCGAAGGTGGCCGATCAGGCGCTGAGAGCGCCGAGGCTGGCGAGAGCGCGGCTTGAGCGGGTAGAGACGCCTGAATAGAGGACGAGAGTGATGGCGGAAAAGAAGCTTCCCGAATTCGAGGGTAAAACAATTATCGTCGAGCAAGTGGGCAGCGCCATTCGCTGCCCGAAAGATCAGCGCCAGACGTTAATCGGGCTCGGTCTTGGAAAGATGCACCGGCGGCGTGAATTGCCCAACACGCGAGCCGTGCGCGGCATGATCGCAAAGCTGCTGCACTTGGTGCAGGTGGTTGAGAACCAGAGCTAACACGGGCGCCGAAGGCGGGCCTGGCCCCAACACAAGGTACAACACCATGCGGCTGAACGAATTGAGAGACAATCCGGGCGCTAACAAGGAGCGCAAGCGGGTTGGCCGTGGCATCGGTTCCGGCAAGGGCAAGACCGCTGGGCGTGGCATGAACGGGCAGAATTCTCGCTCGGGTGTTTCCCTCAAGGGCTTCGAAGGTGGGCAAATGCCGATCCACCGGCGTCTGCCCAAGCGTGGATTCAACAATATTTTCGCCAAGGATCTCAATGAGTTGAATATTGGGCAGATCCAAACCGCCATCGATGTCGGCAAGTTGGATGCGGGCGAGCTGGTCACGATTGAGCGCTTGAAGGCAGCCGGGCTCGTCAAGCGCGCGCGAGACGGTGTGCGGGTACTCGGCAATGGTGAAATTTCGAGCGCCGTGAACTTTGAGATTGCCGGTGCCTCCAAAGGGGCCATTGCCGCAATCGAAAAAGCCGGCGGGTCGGTCAAGGTACTGCAGGTGGAAAAACCGAAAGAGACCAAGGCAAAGAAGGGCAAAAAGGACAAATAAGCAGTCTTGCGTGGCCCTATGGTCATTGATGCGTATTGATCCCATATCCTGGCGAACGGGGTACAACGGGGTCCGTGCTGTGAGATGGCCGGAAGAGAAGGACGATCATGGTATCCGCAGCTGAACAGCTGGCCGCCAATCTCAATCTCTCTGCATTTGCCAAGGCAGAGGAACTCAAAAAGCGCATCTGGTTTACCCTCGCTGCGCTTTTGGTCTATCGGCTGGGCACCTACATCCCGCTGCCGGGCATCAACCTCGAGCAACTGGCGCAAATATTCCAGCAAAGTCAGACCGGTATCCTGGGCATGTTCAACATGTTCGCAGGTGGTGCGGTCGGGCGTATGGCGATTTTTGCGCTCAACATCATGCCGTACATCTCGGCATCGATCATCATCCAGCTTTTGACGACGGTCTCGCCGCACCTCGAGCAGCTCAAGAAAGAGGGCGAGCAGGGGCGCAAGCAGATCAATCAATACACGCGCTACGGCACCGTGGTGCTTGCCGCGCTCCAGGCTTACGGAATTGCCGTCGGTCTCGAGGGCAGCGGGAACCTGGTCATCGATCCGGGTTGGTTCTTCCGCATCACGACGGTGATTACGTTGGTGGGCGGCACGGTGTTCTTGATGTGGCTCGGTGAGCAGATCACGGCACGCGGCGTCGGCAACGGCATCTCGTTGATCATCTTTGCCGGGATCGTGGCCGAGCTGCCGACAGCGCTCGTCGGTGTTTTGGAACTGGGTCGTACTGGCTCGTTGGCGACGGCCACCATCATCGGGTTGTTCATGATGGCCGTAATCGTGATTGCATTCATCGTTTTCATGGAGCGGGCCCAGCGCAGGCTGTTGATCCAGTATCCCAAGCGGCAGATGGGCAACAAGATGTTTGCCGGGGATTCCTCGCATTTGCCGTTGAAGATCAACACCGCCGGCGTCATTCCGCCGATCTTTGCCTCGTCGCTGCTCCTGCTGCCGATCACGGTGGCACAGTTTTCGAGCGGGTCGGGGCCGCAATGGCTGACGGATGTCACGGCGCTGCTCGGTCGTGGCCAACCGCTCTATTTGCTGCTCTATGTCTGCATGATCGTGTTCTTTGCCTTCTTTTATACGGCAATCGTGTTCAATCCGCAGGATACCGCCGACAACCTGAAGAAGTACGGTGGGTTCGTGCCGGGCATACGACCAGGCACCAAAACGGCCGAATACATCGATTACGTTCTGACCCGGATTACGGTGGTTGGCGCCGGCTATCTGGCATTGGTTTGCATTCTGCCAGAGCTATTGATTTCCAATCTCGCGGTGCCGTTCTATTTCGGTGGGACGTCGCTGCTCATTGTCGTCAGCGTGACAATGGACACCGTTGCGCAGATCCAGAGCCATCTGTTGGCGCACCAATATGAAGGGCTCATCAAGAAATCCAAGCTGAGGGGATCGAGGGGGGTGAAGCGACGATGAACATCATTCTGCTGGGCCCGCCGGGAGCTGGCAAGGGAACGCAAGCCAAACGGATCGAGGATCGGCGCAATCTGGTGCAGCTATCGACTGGTGATATGCTGCGTGCCGCCGTGGCCGCGGGCTCGCAGATCGGGCTCAAGGCGAAGGCCGTGATGAAGCGCGGCGATCTGGTTTCCGATGAGATCGTGATCGGCATTATCTCGGAGCGGATCGATGAGCCGGATTGTGCTGGCGGGTTCATCCTTGACGGCTTTCCGCGTACGCTCGCCCAGGCCGATGCGCTCGGAGCACTCCTGAAGAGCAAGGGCAAGATGCTCGATGCCGTGGTTGAAATGCGGGTCGACGACGACAGGCTCGTCGAGCGGATTACGGGCCGGTTTACCTGCGGCAATTGCGGCGAAGGATATCATGACGCGTTCAAGCGCCCGCAGCGTGAAGGGGCGTGCGATAAATGTGGGAGCGCGGAGTTCAAGCGCCGGGCCGACGACAACGAGGAAACGTTGCGCTCGAGGCTGCTCGCCTACTACAAGGAAACGTCTCCGCTCATTGGTTATTTCCACGCCAA
>JAUVMS010000204.1 GCA_030600135.1 Hyphomicrobiales bacterium
GATGTACGCCCCGGCGGATTGGATCACCCTCATGGCGATGACCAGCTACACGAACAAGGAGATGAAGCACATCACGTTCCGGGGACCGATGGGGACCAATAAGCTGGGGACGTTCACGACCGAGGCAAATGGAATTGGCGACACCACCCTCGCGGCAATCTTCAAGGCCTATGATGACGGCCGAAATCGCGTTCAATTTACCGCAGGGCTCAGCTTGCCAACGGGCTCGACTACCGAGCGTGACGGCGTCTTGGCGCCGACGGGAGCGACCCCAACGCTGCGGCTGCCTTATGCTATGCAGCTTGGCTCGGGGACCTACGATCTGCTCCCTGCGGTCACGTGGCTGGTCATTCGGCGCACGCTATATGGGCGTGTTTCGGCTGGGTGACAACGATCAGGGGTACGCGTTTGGCGATGTTCATACGGTCACTGCCTGGGGCGCTTATCAGTGGAACCCCATCGTGAACACGTCATTGCGGATTGCCGCGCGCAACGAGGGCACCATTGAAGGGCGCGACGCCATGATTGCGGCTCCGGTGCAAACGGCGGACCCGAACAACTACGGTGGAGAGCGAGTGGATCTGCTGCTTGGTGTCAACCTATCGGGCCAGGGCACACTGAGCGACATGCAGTTCGCGGTGGAGGCAGGCATTCCGGTTTATCAAGATCTCAATGGCCCGCAGATGGAGACTGATGTTGTCGTGCAGTTTTCTATTGTGAAGATGTTCATGCCGTAGCAGCGCACCTGGTCATGCTCTAGTAAGCCATTTGCACGGTCTTGGGGATCGGCGTGGCACCAATCAACGCAACGCGCGGGTGGTGGTCGGCGTCATCAACGCCGGCTCCACTTTGCACGGTCACCGTGTAGGCGTCGCCAACCGGCACATGCCTGGCGTTGTGGACTTAGAGATTGAGCCCGATGAACTCTGGCGGCAATGTTAATGGGTCGTGATGGCGTTGATGGATTGGCGCAGTAGGGTGGCGACAGGTAATCTTGGCACGTGCACTATTGGCGCGCGGCCGTGCGCACTTTCTTGCCGCGGCGAGAGCCGGGACTCGAACTCGGCCGACAAGATGTTTGTCACCGCGCCGCCCGTAAACAGGTCGGACCAGAGCATCTCGGCGAACTGGAGGCCCGGCTTGAACCTGAGCGGCATGCTTGAATCGTCGAGACCGATATAGTCCCGCGCGGTTGCGAGGTCGGGGTGAATGAGGCGCGAGAGCGCAGGGTCGTCGACGCTCGGTTCCTCGTTCAACAGCGGACCAACTGGGAATGGACGGTAGCTCAACTCGCTCGGGTGCTCGGGGTCATACTCAGGGGCGTTGGCCCAACCGGCAAGATCGAGAAAAGCACCGGCAATGCTGCGTTTCGACGTTTCTTGCTCGTAGATATCGTTTTCATTGAGCAAGTCACGCAGTGGGTCGGCAGAGGCCAGCCTGATCGGTCCCGGCGGCTCCATCACCGGCAATGGCGCTTGGACATCCTCGTCGGGCGGTAGAATCGCGCCTGCCGATGCAATCCCCAGTGCGGCTGGCTTGGGTAGGGCTTTTTTCGCGGTTTCGCTCTTTCCACCAAACAGACGGCTCAGCGGCGCGACTGGGACACCGAGACTCGCGAGCACCGGTCTTGGGACCTGCAACTTCTCACGCTGCGGGTTCGCCGTAGGACCTCTGGCGACGTTCAAAACCGGCGCGTCGGTTGCGTTTTGCGAGCGGCTGGGTTTTGAGTTCTCCAGCTGTGCCAGCAGGGTGTTGCGCCGCGCGCCGCTGCGGAGTTGATGGAATGCCGCGACCTTTTGGGCGAGCTTTGCGTGTTTGCGCTTGGCGATCTTCACGTCTCGCTTGGTGATCCGCTTGCCGCTGCGAGGACGGTGCTTGGTTTTGCCGTCTGGAAACAGCAGGGCCAGCTCGTAGCGACCCATGCGGGGCCAATGGCGGACGCGACCGGTGTCAACGTGCACGAACGGTAGCGCCGAGGTCGGGTAGTAACCGACGCCGCCCCGCTCGCGGACCAGGGCCGAATAGCGCAATCGGCGAACCGGCACGTCGGGGAAATGGATGTCGGCGGCCTTACCCAATATGTGCCTGCTTCTCTTGGCCTGACCGCCGCGCGACTTGCGCAGCATGTTGTTGGTCTTCAAAGAACGATAGCCAGAGATCAGGTGAACAGGTTTCTTCGAGCCGAGTTCGGTGTGGATTTCCCAAATGATATCAAACACCCTGGGATCCATCTTGGTGGGTTCGTTGCGCCGCCAATCGCGGAACACCCAGTTCAGTTTCTTGAGGGCAGAGGGGATGAACTTACCGTTCTTCTTGAAGATTACGGTCGTCGTTTCCTTGTTGTGGATGTTGTAGACGGAAAGCGAGCGCGTATCACCGAACGCAGCGGTGATCTCGACGGACCCCATCGACACGGAGACGACGCCGGCGCCAACCAACAACAATACCGTTCGCAAATTGAACAGAGACAATCTGTTCCCCCGTCCCGATTACGCTAAACCTTCACCGGCTTTGCCGGCTATCCCCATTTCGCGACCGTATTCTCTCATTACGCCGGAAATTCGGCATGCTGTAGGATTACGGCTTTTAGTTAATCTCTAGTATCCTTGTTAATTCGTGCAAATGGTGGCTGGTCTATGACTATATCTTGGCGACTCGAATGAATCGGGTCAAATTGGTTAAGTAATTGTTACCGAGAGCGATTTGCCACATTGGTGGGCTAGCGAGGAGCACCCAACGCCATGATGCACGAATCATCCATGGCGGCTTGCTTCACATGAACGAATGCGTTCAGCGGCCCGTTCGCCCCATGGCAAACCGGATCGTTCACGGGCATAGCCACGTGCGTCACTCATCGACAAATAGGACGGTCTCTACGCCAGCGGCCAACTAGTTGCGGTTGGTGAACGGGTCTTGCGACCAGCTGCGACGCACATCGGAATTGCCGGTGGTCGCAACACGGGTGCGAACACGCTCAGCAGCGGGCTTGGTGTAGCCGTGTGATAGCCGCAACGTCTTGCCGTTCAAGGCAAGAGCGATACGCCTGTCGTGGCCGTAAAAATCGCCGCGGAAAACCAAGCGTCCACTGCTCGAAACGCTGGCTGTGAAATAGGTGACGTGAACCGGGATCTTTTGATTGAGATGAACCGGGTAATGTTCTCCAGCAGCTATCAAATTGCCAATTCGCTTGGGTGACCAGCCCTTATCGTGGGCGAGAAGAATCTCGGCCAAGCGCCGTGGGTTACGAATGCGCATGCAGCCATGACTGAAGGTGCGAATCGAGCGGCCGAACAGGCTCTTGGACGGGGTGTCGTGCATGTAGACGGCGTGTTTGTTGGGAAACATGAACTTGACGAAGCCAAGTGCGTTGCGCCCGCCTGGGGGCTGATAAAAATGGAACCGGCGGATATCGACCGAACTCCAATTGACCGACGCAGGGTCAATCTTGCGGCCACGGTACTTAATCTTCAGGTTCTGGCGCGCAAGGATACGAGTCGAGCGTCGTAGGCTCGGCAAGATCTCTTTGACCTTGATGGAATCGGGGACGTTCCAGAACGGATAGAACTCGATGCGTTCCATCTCGTCGGAAAAAATGGGCGTCTGATTTTGCACCTTACCAGCGACCAACCGCTCGGCATGGATAACCTCGTCATTCTTGACGACGCGAACGCGAAACTCGGGAATGTTGGCCCAAACGTAGATTGAGCCGAGGTCCTCTGGCATCCATCGCCAACGCTCCATGTTGACGAGAATGCGCTGAACTTTATCGCCGTCCTTCGCGTTGAGATGGCGGCGCGTGTTTGAGCCGACGATGCCGTCAGCTTTCAGGCCGCGGTCCTTTTGGAAACGACGCACCGAATCAGCCAAAGCGTTATCGAACAGCTCCGGCGGCGTCTCGGCAACGCCATGGTGATTGTCCAATACATTCGTATCAAGACGTTGACGCAGAAGCGCCACCTGCGGATGGCGTACCCCCAACTTTAGCGTCGGGCCGGAAGGAATGCGCACGTCCTCATAGCTGGGTCGATCGCCGCGCAGGGACAGATACTTTTGCCGTAAGGCTTCGAATTGCGGATGACGCGGATGCAATGCGCGCAAAAAGGCGGCGCTGTCTGTTGCCGATGTGAGGCCGGAAAGGACTTCCTCGGGATCGGGCGGTACAGGACTGCGGTCCAGGAAACCGCTCAGTTCCGTTGGCTCGATACGCCCACCCTTGGCGTACAGTGCATATTTCAACACCTCGCGCGTCAACGTCGCCTCTGCCCTCGCAAGTGCTTCGGCTGACGCAGGCTCGCTCGCTGCAGGCAAATCGGGAAAACGAAAATCCTTGCGCGCCAGGCCATAATCACTGGCATTTTCAATCTCGCCGATTATCTCGAGTGCGCGTTCGTTCAACTTGCCTGAGTTGATCCAGATCGGACGGTTGTCACGAGCGGCGTAAAACTTGTCGACAATCTGGCGCGCGCCACGCCAGAACTTCTTCGTACCATCGGTCAAACCGGCAAAACTTTCGCGCGCTTTGATGCCAATCACTTCTTCATACGAAATCAGCCGCTCCGGTGCGCCTGGCTCAACGGCATTTGCCGGCATTGCCGCCAGGAGCAAGGGCACCGCAAAAAAGGCAGGAGCGAATTTCGCCATTCCAAATCCTCCTCGAAGCCGCCGAAGCTAGCTCAGGCTCATGACCGTGGCCAGCACGCGACGCGTGCAGCTTGGGGTTAAGCGGGAGTTTCCTCCGCACTGTGACTTTTGTGCATGGCTTGTGAAAAACGTGTGGAAATGTCCAGACGTTACCCCGCAGCAACGAAAGTCCGACTCGGTCCGAATCCACGCAATATTGCCATCGCATTGCGCGATGTCCAGCCCAAGCACGCGCTTTTCAATCGTTCGGCCGATGACAATCGCTTGAGTGGCGTTGGCGAGCAACGCATTGCCGATTGCCTCGGCCATCGAGGATACTGACGGTCGGCCGAGGCACAATTGTGTCGTTGGCAAATCATCACCACTCAGAGTTCAGCGAAAGAGCCTGTTAGTTGAGGCGGGCTTCGAGGCCAAATTCGCGCATTTTGCGGTAAAGCGTTGAACGACCGATACCGAGGCGCTTGGCGATTTCAGTCATGTGGCCGCGGTAGCGCCCCATGGCCAATCGGATCATGTCGGCCTCGACGGATTCGAGCGAGCGAATTTCACCATTGTCGGTCATTGCGGGAATGCCGATCGAGTCACGGCCACTGGTGTTGGCGATACCGACAGTCGTCGGGACAAATTGCTCGGCACCCAATACAGCGGGACCATCGATGACCGGCACGTCGTTGACTTGTGGAGGCGCAGGCGGAATCTCGGCCGAGAAACCCTCGACATGGGCTGCGATCTGGGGAAACTCCGCAACCGTCAATGTCGGGCGATCGGCCAAGACGACGGCGCGAAAGATGGCATTTTCCAGCTGGCGGACGTTGCCGGGCCAGGAATAGCCAGTCAGGAGTTGCAGGGCTTCATCAGAGATTGCCTCGATTTTCTTGCCCTCTTCGGCCGCAAAACGGGTCATGAAGTGCGTGGCGAGATCTCGGATGTCTACCAGACGTTCTCGTAGTGCGGGAACCCAGATCGGGAACACGTTGAGGCGGTAGTAGAGATCCTCGCGAAACTTGCCCTCCTTGACGAGTTTGATCATGTCGCGATTGGTCGCCGAGATAAGGCGGAAATCCACCTTGATGGGTCGTTTGGAGCCGACCGGATCAATCTCACCATCCTGCAACGCCCGAAGCAGCTTGACTTGGGCATCGAGCGGCAGCTCGCCAACCTCGTCGAGGAACAGCGTTCCGCCGTCGGCTTCGAGAAATTTGCCTTGGCGTTTGTCGGTCGCGCCGGTGAACGAGCCCTTCTCGTGGCCAAACAGAATGCTCTCGACAAGATTCTCAGGGATAGCGCCACAGTTGACGATGATGAATGGCTTGCCGGCCCGCTCGCTCTCGCCCTGGATGGCGCGAGCAATGAGCTCCTTGCCGACACCGGACTCACCCTCAATAAGCACCGGGATGTTGGACCCGGCCGAACGCCGACCCAAGTCGATGACGCGGGTCATCACATTGCCATTCGTAATCAGATCGGCGAACGTGAGCTTGCCTGTGACCTTACGCTTGATCCTGGTGATTTCGTCCGCGAGGGCCTCGATCTTGAGCGCATTCTTCAATGAGACTTCGAGGCGTTCCGGGCTAACCGGCTTGATCACGAAGTCGACTGCGCCGGCACGCATGGCGCTGATTGCGGTATCGACGCTGCCATGGGCGGTCTGAACAATGACGGGTGGGGTGTGGCCAATACGGCGCACACGATCGAGGACGGATAGCCCGTCCATATCCGGCATGAC
>JAUVMS010000043.1 GCA_030600135.1 Hyphomicrobiales bacterium
AACCCCAAGAAGGCGGGAACCACGCATTTGGACCTTCCAGTCTGGCGCTCGGCCGTGGAGGCAGCCAATGACACCGGCGTGGATGCATCAGTACTTTTCATCCCCCCCCTCGGCGTCAAGTCCGCGGCGCTCGATGCCATCGAGGCAGGCATCGAGAAGATCGTCATCCTGACCGAGCACATCCCCGTTCAGGACGTCATGTACGTCCTTTCGGCCGCGCGCGAGGCCGGTGCCCGGATCGCCGGCCCCAACACGGCAGGCCACGTGACACCGGGGGAGTGTTTTGTCGGCTTCATGCCGGCCTTCAACGAGCGCGTGTTCACGCCTGGTAACGTCGGTGTCGTCTCACGTTCCGGCAGTCTCGGCACGCTTGTCTGCCTCAACCTGGTGCAGGCCGCCCTCGGCATCTCCGCCTTCATCGGCATTGGTGGCGATCCGATCATCGGCACAACCACCACGGACGCACTCAAAGCGCTCAATGAGGACGATCGGACAGAGGCGGTTGTCATCGTCGGCGAGATTGGCGGCGGCTTGGAAGAGGAGGCCGCGGAATACGCTGCAGGCATGGACAAGCCGATCGCCTCGTTCATTGCCGGTGCCGCTTCGCCCCCGGGCAAAAAGATGGGGCACGCCGGTGCAATCGTGATGGGCGACCGGGGATCGTATGCCGGCAAGAAGGCAGCTCTTGAGGCAGCCGGCGTCGCGGTCGTCCCGACACCGTCGGGTCTCGCTGACGCCCTGCTACTACATCTGACTAGGAGGGCAACGGAGTGAATTGGCCGCCAAGCCACAAATCACCGAACAAATTGGAACGCAGTCACGTTAGCTTTTCTTACAATCCGGGCAGTGCTTGATCTACCGCTATCACCACCTCGTGGATAAGATGATCTAATCCCTCGCCCCCTATTCGACAGGAACCACGCACATGAAAATGACCACCGAAGAGGCCTTCGTCAAAGTCCTGCAGATGCACGGCATTGAACATGCGTTCGGGATCATCGGCTCTGCGATGATGCCGATCTCGGATTTGTTTCCAGCCGCCGGGATCAAGTTTTGGGACTGCGCGCATGAGTGCAATGCGGGGATGAGTGCGGACGGGTTTACCCGAGCGTCCGGCAAGATGAGCATGGCAATCGCCCAGAATGGGCCGGGTATCACAAACTTCGTGACGCCGATCGTGACCGCCTATTGGAACCACACGCCGATGCTGCTGGTGACACCGCAGGCCGCAAACAAGACGATCGGGCAGGGCGGCTTTCAAGAAGTCAAGCAGATGGCGTTGTTCGAAGACATGGTCTGCTATCAAGAAGAAGTGCGCGATCCCTCGCGAATGGCCGAGGTGTTGAACCGGGTGATCGAGAAGGCCTGGCGTGGGTCGGCGCCGGCGCAGATCAATGTGCCGCGTGACTACTGGACCCAGGTGATCGACATCGATCTACCGCAGGTCGTCCGCCTCGAGCGCCCGCGAGGTGGTGAGCATGCAATCGCAGAGGCGGCCAAACTGCTTTCCGAGGCGTCGTTTCCCGTGATCCTGAACGGTGCGGGCGTCGTGATGAGTGGTGCAATCGAGGCCTCGAAAGATCTGGCGGAGCGGCTCGATGCGCCGGTCTGCTGCAACTATCAGCACAACGATGCCTTTCCCGGCTCGCATCCGTTGGCCGCGGGCCCACTCGGATACAACGGCTCGAAAGCCGCCATGGAGCTTATTTCCAAGGCCGAC
Source organism: Hyphomicrobiales bacterium (assembly GCA_030600135.1). Lineage (GTDB taxonomy): Bacteria > Pseudomonadota > Alphaproteobacteria > Rhizobiales > JAUVMS01 > JAUVMS01. The sequence continues at coordinate 1,721 of JAUVMS010000043.1, forward strand.
GTGGTTCTTGCCCTCGGCACCCGCCTCAATCCCTTTTCCACCTTGCCGGGATACGGGATCGACTATTGGCCGCGACAAGCAAAGTTAATCCAGGTCGACATCAATTCGGATCGGATTGGTCTCACCAAGAATGTCGCCGTCGCCATCCAGGGTGACGCGAAATTGGTCGCCCAGCAGATCCTCGAACAGCTGACGCCGACCACGGGCGTGGAGGTCCGCAATGCGCGCCGGAATCTCATCGCCGAGACCAAGTCGCGCTGGCTACAACAGCTCGCGTCCATGGATCACGAAGACGACGATCCCGGCATCACTTGGAACGAGCGCGCTCGCACGCGCGAATCCGAGCGTATGTCACCGCGTCAGGCCTGGCGCGCAATTCAGGCAGCGTTGCCGAAGGACACGATCATATCCACCGACATCGGCAACAACTGCGCCATCGGCAACGCCTATCCGACCTTCGAGGACGGGCGCAAATATCTGGCACCGGGCATGTTCGGGCCGTGCGGCTATGGCTTCCCGTCGATCCTAGGAGCGAAGATCGGTTGTCCGGACACACCGGTCGTCGGTTTCGCCGGCGATGGCGCCTTCGGTATCTCAATGAACGAGATGACGGCCTGCGGGCGCAACGACTGGCCGCCCATCACGATGGTGATCTTCCGCAACTACCAGTGGGGCGCGGAGAAGCGGAACACCACGCTTTGGTATGATGACAACTTCGTCGGGACCGAACTGAACGTCGGTGTTGAATACGCAAAGGTCGCGGACGCCTGCGGGCTCAAAGGCGTGAAAGCCGAGACCATGGACGAACTGACGGAAGCCCTCACCTTGGCGGTCAACGAACAGATGGACAATAATGTTACGACCTTTATCGAGGTGGTGCTGAACCAGGAGCTCGGTGAGCCTTTCCGTCGTGACGCCATGAAGGCGCCGGTAGCTGTCGCCGGCATCAACCGCGCGGACATGCGCCCACAGCAGGCAAGCTGAACGGGCGCTTGCGATCGAAAGCGCGGCGAGGGCCGCCACCGCGTCTCATGGCTTGTCTCCGGCGGTGGCGCGGAAAATCGTTGTGGCACGACCCAAGCGGCGACGTAACCCACCTCCACCGCTTGGGACAAGGACGAGAATCGCACGGGTCCAAGCCGACCCGTGCCAATGATTTCACACTGTTCTGAGAGCGTCGTCAGTCAGCCGACTTCATTCAATTCTGATTTTTCCGCAAATCAATGACCACGAATTATTGGCCCTCTATGCCAGGAATGAATTCGATTGCATTGCCTTTCTTGATTTCGCTTATGAGGTCGCTATTTTTGACATGGAAAATCATCCGCTTTGCGGGCATGCCCCATTTCTGGATTGCATCGTGGTCAAGTAGAATTTTGCCTTTCGCAACATCCAGATCCTTAACGGTTGCTTTGGTTCAATCTTGAGCGACCGCATACAAACTCGGTGCAACCAGCAGCATTGCTGCTGTTAGAAGGGTCCTTATCCTCGAGATGCGTTTCTCGAAAAACACCAACACTACAAACAAACTCCTTCAGTGCTTGCGGCGCTGCGGCGCTTTGGGATCGGCAACTCTATAAACTCCCAACGAGAACATTCTATTTCCGCACCGTTGCGCAGTTTGTGTTGCGTCCAAGCCAGATGCGCCAAACGTGCCTGGCAGATGAATTTGGTTGTAACTAAGTTTCCTTCACGAAAATTGATCAGGCAGGCTGACAGTCTTCCTCACTCCACAAGGAATCATGAGGGCTTGTGACTTGCCTAGTCCTGCAACGGCTCTCTCGCGAGAGATTGAAGTCATGTGATGGGTCATGGTCGACGGAGGGGCCGACCTGCGCGGCCTCAAAAAATTTCCAGGCCGAGTGGGCCATGACCTCCATCGCCCACAACACCCCCATGTGCGCCAAAGCCCAGTGCAGTAAACTATTTGGCTAGGCTCCTAGAAACCTGCCGTTGCGCACGGTACTACGCCGCCCGGCCGGTTCGTGCCGGAGCACTTCTACAGTGTCCACCATTGTTGTTTCGCCACACATTGCACTATTCTGGCCATCGAACTCACTCAACGCGTGGTAGATTCAACCGATGAAATCAATTATTTCGCGCATATTCGGCGATCGCTCGAAAAAGTCGACTCAGGAGGGCGCGGTAGCTCAAAGAGGCGAACCGGTCAGCTATTCGGGTCTCATCATTCGTGCCGCACCGGAGCGAACGGGCGATCAATGGCGTCTGGCCGGCGTGATCATCAAACAGGATGGTGATCGTGCTCTTGAACGCACCTACTTGCGTGCTGATACTTTTTCAACGCGCGAGGAAGCCGAAACCTTCGCCATCCGAAAAGGCAAACAAATCATCGACGAGCAAGGCGCCCGTCTTTTCGCCGACGGCGAGCTGTCTGGCCGGGCCTAAGCTCTCCGTTGCCTCAGTCCCACCGGGTCTGGTCCCAATCATCGACGCAGACTGGTAACTCCAAACATTTGGGCCTCGCTGGGGCAATCAACATGAGCCAAACCAATTCTGCGACGCGATTGCGCGAAACCGACACCGCTTATGCCTGGTGGCGCCTGGCGGTTTCCCTTGCCCTCAGCACCATTGGTGGCATCGGGCTGTGGTCGGTGGTTGTCGTGCTGCCCACGATCGAGGCCGAGTTCGGTATCGATCGCAGCGACGCCTCGCTGCCCTATACCGCAACCATGGTCGGCTTTGCTATCGGCGGCGTGTTGATGGGGCGCCTAGTCGATCGCTTCGGCATCGTCGTACCGCTGGTCATTAGCGCGCTCATGCTGGGGGTCGGTTATTTCTGTGCCTCACAGGCGACCACCCTTTGGCAATTCATCGCCGCACAGGCGTTGTTGATCGGTTTCTTGGGAAGCTCGGTCACCTTTGCTCCGCTAGTGGCCGATATCTCGCTTTGGTTTACTAGGCGACGGGGCATTGCCGTGGCCGTCGTGGCGAGCGGAAACTATCTCGCCGGTACAATATGGCCGCCCATTCTGCAGCACGCCATCGAGACCGTCGGCTGGCGTCAGGCTCATATGGGGATCGGATTGATGTGCGTCGTCACCATGCTGCCGATGGCCTTCGTTTTGCGTCGACGTGCCGTTGTCGATGACGACCCAGCCACGACGAGTGCGCAAAAATATCTGAGTTCCTTGAGCATTTCGCCTGGCAAACTTCAAGCGTTGCTGATTCTTGCGGGTCTGGCTTGCTGCATCGCCATGTCGATGCCGCAAGTGCATATTGTGGCCTATTCCGGCGATCTCGGATACGGTGCGGCACGCGGGGCCGAGATGCTGTCGCTCATGCTCGGGCTGGGCGTGGTCAGTCGGTTGATTTCCGGATTGATCGCCGACCGGATCGGTGGCGTTGCGACGTTGATACTCGGCTCCACGTTGCAATGTTTGGCGCTGCTGTTTTATTTGCCGTTTGACGGCTTGACGCCGCTCTATATCGTCTCGGCTTTGTTCGGGCTCTCGCAAGGCGGAATCGTGCCAAGCTATGCCCTCATCGTGCGTGAATATTTCCCCGCGCGCGAGGCCGGCGCACGCGTGAGCCTCGTTCTAATGGCCTCTGTCGTGGGGATGGCGATTGGCGGCTGGATGTCGGGCGAGATTTACGACCTCACTGGTTCCTATCAGGCGGCATTCCTCAATGGTATTGCCTGGAATCTGCTCAATATGTCGATTGCCTTATGGCTTTTGATGGGGCGTCGACGCGCATCGCTCAAACCGGCTTAGCGAGGACACGACCGCCAAGCATGATGCGACACCGGCGGCCGCGCGACGTGGCATACAATTTGGCAAATGGATTTTACTTGAAAAGGTAGATGGGGCTCGACCACGCGCGATGGCCGTCGACCTGCTGAACGCGGACGTAGAGGCGCGTATCGCCGTCGTTGTTCAGCGGACATTGAAGTGTGTGCTTGACACGGGTCTGTTCGAGGCGATCGGGTAGGCGTTGCAGGGTGAGCGCTCGCGCGAGCCCGCCTGCTGGGACCATGGTTTCTTCGCGTCCAAGCTCGCAGATCGCGATACTGACATCCGTCGGACCTGTTGAAATTCTAATCTCCCCGTCACCCGGCGACGCCAGCCAGAGGTCGATACCGCCATAGTTGCCCGTGCTCACCGCCTTCCAGCTCAGTGCGCTTGCGGATCGGTTTTGAATTCCACGATCGAGATTCCAGTTGTTGAACATTTCCGCATGTTCGATGCTGTTGCCTTCAACCTCCAGTGTGCCATCCCACGTCGTCGTCCTCGCGCGGCCGCGGTATTCAGCACCTGAAAAAGTCAACCGTACTCGGTTGCCCAGAGCTTCTTCCGTGTAGGGTCGATGGGTCGAAATCAATTGAAGCCCATCGAAAACCTCGATTTTTTCGATCGGCGCCGACCCAACGGCCTCGATCTCCAAGGTCACGGCGTCGCCGATGACCTGGGCGATGTCACCCATCAAAAGCTCGCGGACCCGCTCGCTCTGCGGAGCATCAAAAACCGCCGGGTCCCGCAGGAAACGTTGAGCTGGGTCTGCCGGTCGTGCCCGCACATCGAGAAACATCCGCTGGCCTGTGGTGCCAAAGTGCCGGCGTTGGCGCATGCACGCGAATATGGCGTCGCGCGTCAGTTCGTCGGCCAAATAGCAGGTCAACCCGCCATAGGCGCCAAAAAAACTCGCGCCCGGAAAGCTCGCCCCGACACGGCCCTTGTGGCCATCGGAGTTACAAACGACACCAACCCGATAGTTCGCCCTGAAGGCGTCATGGAGCAGCCACTCAAAGGTGCCCCAAGCTGAGTGCACCTCCACCGCTGTTTCAAGGCGCCCGTTGTGGGCGTAGGTGATGTCGGCATAGCGCCCGCCACAGTGAGCCCAGCAGACGCAGTCTTCGCCTCTCAACGACTCGAACAATTCATGCGCTGTGTGGCCGTCGTTGGCCTCGTCCGCGAGATCTGAGATTTGAGCGTGGGACGAGCGGTAAATCGGCCGGCCCTCGTGACGATAAAATACGTTACGATCGCCACCGATCGCCGTGTTGGCCGACCACTCGTAGCCGGGGATGGCGACGAAGCGGCCCGGCTCATCGAGGCCGGCGGTCAGTTCGTTCAATTGGCGCCAAAAGTCGCCGGTGATTTGAAAGTCGTTGCCTTGATGCGAGCAAACATCGAGAAACGCGCGATCGCGCCCAAAGTGGAAATATTCCTCCGCCGTATTCGTGCCGAGGGTTTCGTTTGACTGGCCGTGCAGGTCGCCCCAAAAGTGCTGGAATGGCAGGTTATCTTGGATGCATAGCGGATTGCTTCGGCAGAACTCTTTGCCGTCTTCGCCCAGCAAGCTGATGGTAAGATCGCCCGGTTCATTGAGCTTCAAATCGTCTAGAACGAGCGCAAATTCCCCCGGCTTGAAACTGACCCGCTCGGGCAGGCCGTCAACCGGCCGCGACGGTACCAGCAACAGTTCTTGATCCACCTGATTGCTCGGGTTGCCCCAAGCGTCTTCGGCCTTGATCGACAACCGGAATGGTGCGCCGGTCGCCCTCAGTGTCGGCAACACCGCCCGCCACGTGACGGGTGGTCCTGGCACAATGGCGATAGTGGGGCTTTCGGCTAGCGCGACATAGTCATAGGTCGCAAATGCATCGACAAAGACACGAAACTCGAAAATGCTTTCGCAATAGGTTTGAACCCGAACGCCCTGTGACCCGCCGCTCCTCTCGCCGAACCTGATCGTGATCGTATCGCCCTCGGCGAGAAAATGCTTCTTGATGCCGATGTAGAGTGCACGAGACCACGGGCGAATGTTGCGTTTGAATTCCCATCTGCATTCAAGCTCTGCGCCATTGGAGGCACGGACCGTCGTATAGCCCGGTGCCGACGGATCGTCGAATTGAACCGGGCCGAAATCAGTTGCAAACCGCATTGCCACTTTGATCGAACCGGTGTCGTCGATGCCGAATTGACCCGCCGTATAGACGAGTTCGAACGATTGCCAAGACCCTGCTTCGACCGGGCCCACAGGTGTCAACTGGGCCGAGCCCATGAGTTCCGGGCGATAGTTCGAATAGGGCATTGTTCACCTCTTTGCGCTGCTGCCTGCCACCATTGGAGACTGCACTTGAACCACATCAACCGACGGTTTGATAACCCAGGAGCGATGACAGATGCAACACCGCGAGGAATTTGTCGCTACCCTGAGCGAAATCGCGAAAACAGTTTTTTGCGCTAGCCGTAAACCATCCGCGGCAGCCACAGAATCAGTTGTGGAAAGATAATGCAGAACGCAAGGCCTAATGCTTGCAAGAACAGGAATGGAACGGCCGATCGGAAAATCGTCGCCATTCCAATTTCGGGCGGCGCAACGCTCTTCAGATAGAACAGCGCATAGCCAAACGGTGGCGAGAGGAACGACATTTGCATGTTCACCATGTAGACGACGCCGAACCAAAGCTGCATCGCCTCGCGCGCCTTGTCTGGATCGCTAATGCCAGCTGTAGGTCCAGCAAATCCAAGCAGGCCGTCGAACTGCATTTGCAACAAGATTGGCATAAATATCGGTACGGCCAGGAGCAGAATTCCAACCCAATCGAGGAACATGCCAAGCAGCACCAAGATGATCATCATGATCAATAAGATGCCATAAGGTCCCAAGCCAGTGCTGAGGAGCGTTTCAGAGACGAATTGCTGGCCACCTTTGAGGATGTAAAATCCAACAAAAATACTTGCGCCAAAAATGATCCAAAGCACCATGGCGGATGCTTTGAGCGTAGTGATCGCGGCCTCCTTTACGGCCGGCCAGTTAAGTCGACGGTGCATCGCCGAGACAAAAATGGCGCCAAACGTTCCGATACCCGCCGCCTCGACCGGTGTCGCGATGCCAGTAAAGATGACGCCCAGCACGAGGACGATCAGCAATATCGGAGTAATGATGCCGCCGACGAGACGCAACTTTTCGCGAAAACCAACCCGCTCCTCGACCGGCAACGCCGGCCCCGCCGCCGGATTTATGTAGCTGCGCACGGTGACATAGAAAATATAGAGACCGGAAAGCAGGAGCCCAGGAAAGATGGCGCCAATGAAAAGATCACCGACCGACTGTTGAGCTACGACAGCGAACAAGATGGCAAGGATTGACGGTGGGATGAGAATACCCAACGTACCGCCAGCCAGAATCGACCCACACGCCAAATGCGGATCGTAACCTCGCCTGAGCATTGCAGGTAGCGCAAGAATTCCCATGGCGACTTCAGCCGCGCCAATGACACCCACCATGGCCGCCAAAATTGTCGAGGAGACGATTGTCGCCGATGCCAGTCCGCCACGCAGTCCTCCCAACAGTTTGTAGACGACATCGAACAGCTCTTCGATCAATCCTGCCCGCTCCAGCATCGCCGCCATGAAGATGAAAAGCGGAATGGCCGAGAGCTGGTAGTCGGTCATGTACGGAAAGATTCGCGACGGTAGAATGTTGAGCGCGTCGACGGAGCCAAAAACAAAGAGAAAAATACAGCCGAGACCGCCTGTAACAAAGGCCAACGGCAGGCCCGCCATCAAGAGCAATGCCAGGCACCCGAACATCAGCACAGTCAACCACAGGATATCGATTTCAAGGCCCATGGGCTACTGAGCCTCTTGCCAAAAAACGTAAATGACGTCACGCATAAGTTTCGCCAATCCCTGGAGCAACAACAACAACGCGCCGATCACGAAGGTGATCTTAACGGGCCAATATTCGATCGCCCACTCCGTGAAGGAAACCTCCCACACGTCAACGGCGTCGCTAGCGAATAGATAACCGGTCAGCATCAGGGTTATCGTGAATACCAAGAAAAAGAACGACGTCACGATGTCGATGATGGCGCGGGTCCTAGTGGAGAATTTGGCGTAGATCACGTCCACGCGGACGTGAGCGTCCTCACGATATGCGTAGGCGCCCGATAGCAGGTACTGCATGCCGAACATCAAAAACATGCTTTCATGGGCCCAGTTTGTTGGGGAATTAAAGACATAGCGCGCAATCACCTCGTAGTAATAGACGAAGACGGCGATAACGGACCAATAAGCGACAAAGTTGCCGGCCCATCCGCTTAGCGCCTCGATGAACCGAATAGCTGGATTGGTGATGAGTGCCCGCTCATCCGCCTTCGCACCACGCTCCATCACCTCGAATTCCTGAACAGGCCGTGCGTCGGTCTCACGCGCGAGACAGCGGCGAACCAGTGAGGGAATTTTAAAGGCATCGTAGGCGAGGAGGATCACGATTGTGGCAAAGAAACCGCCCGCCAATGCTCGCCATTGATCGAGTACCAGATCGGCGGCGTCAACCTTTCGCTGGGCCCTTTCGGTATTTTTCGTTGCCGCCTCGAGTTTCGGCGCCGCACCGCTGCGGCCTCTGTCGACATCCTTTTGAATTCGCTTGACCATGAACTTCGCCACTCTGAGCTCGTTTGCGACCTCGGAGGCGTAATTTCGCGCCAGCGTCCCTTGGACGTTGGCGTAGAGCACCAACAGAAACAAACCGATGTAGACGATACCGAGTACGGGCGCGCGGACGTAGAATCGATGGAGGCCGACGAACCCACTCCAGAACCACAAAAGATAGGCCACCGCCACCGAGACCGGCTTTTGTGTCCGCTCTTCTTCCGATCGCTGAACCAGATACATGGCGATCAGCGGAAATGCCAGGAGACCGAGCCAGTAGGCCCAGTGCGGCAGTGAGAACGTGAGACTGGGCAAACGCACCCATTCGGGCAGGAGGGCATGAACCCACGCCGCAATGGTCGCAAAAATCTCTCTCATGGACAAAGCCCGTTTCTCGCTGCGCTGTCGTTGCCAAACAATGGCACGTCGGATGTCACGACAAAACAAGAGGGAGCGTCACGAGGGCGCCCCCTCTCGTGGATAGGGTCATGTCAACGACATTCGAATGCGTCTAGCCCCACTTGAGGGTCTGGCCTTTGACCATATCCGGGGTGACGTAGCCAAGGCTTCCCGACATCATGTAGTCGAGTTGCAATTTGAAGGCCTGAGCGGCGACTTTGTCCTTGTTGGCCCAATTGTACCACCGCGGCACGGCCAGTTTCGTGAACGCCTCGACATCTTCTTGCGAAAGCCGTGTCACCGTCGTGCCGGCCTTCTCGAACTTCTTCCACGCTTCCTGGTCCGCCTTTTGGATACCGGCGTGATGCATGTCCGAGTAGACACAAACCTCTCCCTCAACAAACGCTTGCATCTGCGGGGAGAGCGCATTCCACGGCTTCATGCCGACCGTCAGGTCCATGAGGTCGACCGGTTGATAGATGGACATGAAGCCCGGAGGTCCCATGGAGATGTATTTGGTGGCCTTGTGGAAGCCGAGCGAATAGTTGATCGCGGGGCCAACATAGTCGGCAACATCGATTGTCCCCTTGTCGAGCGCGGGGAAAATCTCGGAGCCCGGAAGAAGCGTGGTCTTGGCGCCGGCGTCTTGGAAGACTTCGGCCACCATGCCTCCCGGCAGGCGCATCTTGCGTCCCCTGAAGTCGTCGATCGACAGGATCGGCACCTTTGAGTGGATGATATTCGGCCCGTGATGGATATGGCCGACGTAAAACATATCAAACTTCGCAAAGAGCTTTCGCGCCAGCTCGCGCCCGCCGAGTGCAAAAAAGAACACGTCCCACTCGTGAGGATTGCGTAGCCCGAGCGGATAGGAACTCAGGAACACCGCAGCCGGAATGCGTCCCGCCCAATAGAGCGTGAACGGGTTCATTGCTTCGAGGACGCCATTCTTGACGGCATCGAACAACTGAAAGTCGCCAACGACGTCCTTTGCGCCGAACGGCTTGAAGGCAAGCTCGCCGCCAGTCTTCTCCGCGATAGTCCCACACCACTCCTTGAAAAAATCCAAACCGATACCGCCGGGCCACGATGTCTGGATCCGCCAAGTCGTCGTCTCGGCAGCCTTGGCGTCACGGATGTAAGGAAATCCCATTGATGTCGTCGCACCGATCGCGGCAGCCGCGCCCGTCGCCAGAGCCGTGGTCTTCAAAAACTCTCTGCGGGCTGCGACCACGCCTTCGACGTTCTCGCGAAATCTCAAGTTGGATTTTGGATTCTTCATGTCGCGTTTCCTCCCAATTGTCTGGGTGATTGCCACCTTTCGTTCGACCAAGTGGCTGTTCAGGTCATCAGAGTGAAACTTTTTTAACGGCGTTTCAAGCAAACGCTAAAACGTTAGCAATCTCGGATGTTGGTTCAATCTGTGTAATGGGCAATTCTTCGCCGGCCAGTTCGTCAATACATATTGGAAATGGAAGGTTTTGCTATCGATGGCCTTGCAACACACGTAACGCACGGCTCGGCAATTGGCAGTTCACATGCAAATATAATTTTGCAAATTTAAACAGTTGGTTCTCGGCGATCCGCTTGATACAGCGGATGCGTTGTCGGATGGGACATTTGTTAGTGCTGAGTAATCGATCAATCTACCGTGAAAGCCGGTGAAAGCGTTTGCGGAGCCAAAAAATCGTCTGCACAGGTCGGTTTGTCACGCCCCGCAATCACAAACTCGATCACCGGCCCGGCACTGCAAACGGCAAGCAGGCGAGCGGTGATCACCGTCCATTCCGATCGACTGCAGTGTATTTCTGAGGTGCTCGTTGACGCACGCTGCGCCGCATCTGCTCCCCTACACGCCAAGATTGAGCGGCCACACCCACCAAGGCACGTGCGGGCCGATTGGTGCACCCCAACAGCATCCCTCCGGGGCGCGTCAAGTCTCGATCATGCCGCACAATGCAATCAGAATGCGTGTCGTTTTCAGTCCGATGTCATTGCGTTGATTTTGGGCAT
>JAUVMS010000491.1 GCA_030600135.1 Hyphomicrobiales bacterium
GCGGCGAGGTCTTGTTCCCCCCAAACCTCGAACGCATCGATCCCGCACCGGGTCATGAAGGCCGCTTGGTCGACCAAGACATTGCCGAGCGCACGCAGTTCACCATCAAACCCAAGCCGGTGACGCAGCACACGGGCTTGCGAAAATGCGCGCCCGTCGGTGAATTGCGGGAAATCGAGCGCAATGAGCGCCAGTTTCTCGATCCATTTGCTCAAACCCATGGGGTCTTCGTCATTGGCCAGCAGCACACCGATGCGCCCATCATGTCGCGCCAACTCGCCACCGTCTTCGAGCAACCGGTCTGCCTCGACAATAACGTCACCATTTGCCGGGATCGGCGCCTCGCCACCGACTTTGACCCAAAGGTCGTCGACCAGCACACCGTTTTTGATGAGAGGCATTACCCCGCACCTCCGATAATCGTGACACCGCGCGCCGCCCCGTGAATACCGCATTCCGTTTTGCCGAGGCCGCGCCAGCGCCCCGCCCTTGGGTCCTCGCCGGCGCGAACCCTGTCCGTGCAAGGTGCGCATCCGATAGACGGATAGCCCTCGCCAACGAGCGGATGTTCAGGCAAGGCATGCCGCTTTGCGTAGGCCTCAACGTCATCGCGCGACCAGTGGGCGAGCGGATTGAGCTTGATATGCGGCGGGTCGGCCTCGAACAACTCCAAGTTTGAACGCGAACCGCTTTGCTGGCGTTTGCGCCCCGAAACCCAGACGAAAAAGGGTTTGAGCGCCGCGACCAGTGGTTCACGCTTGCGCAGACCGCAGCACAGATCCGGATCGCGTTGCCAGAGCTTGCCGTCTCGGTCTGCATTGCCAATTTGCACCTCGTCCGGCCCGACGGAACGCACGTCCGTGAGGCCGAGATCGGCTGTCAACGCTTCGCGATAGGCCAACGTCTCCTGAAAATGCTTGCCGGTATCGAGAAAAATCACCGGTGTACCGGCATCGACCTCGCTCACCAAGTGAAGCAGCACGGCCGACTCCGCGCCAAAACTCGACACGATCGCGGCTCGGCCGGGCGCAAGATCATCAATCACCAGGCGCAGCAGCTCCTTGGCCGACAAATCTCCGTACTGCCGGTTGAGCAGGTCGGTTAACTCCGACAGGACATGACGACGAGGCGCCAGGCAAGCTTCAGCGGTTCGCATAGACCGCCTCCTTGAACGGCTTGGGCCCGACGCGACGATAGGCATCGAGGAAACTCTCGTCTTCGTGGCGCAAGCCCATGTACGTGTCGATCAATGTTTCAACGACGACCGGCACGTCTTCACCGGCAAATCCAGGCCCGATAATTTCGCCAATCGCTGCATTGTTCTCCGCTGACCCGCCTAGGGTGATCTGATAAAACTCCACACCCTTTTTCTCGAGACCGAGGATACCGATGTTGCCGGCATGATGATGTCCGCAAGCGTTGATGCAGCCTGAGATTTTGATGGAGAGTTCGCCGATATCGCGTTGCCGCTCGGCCACTGCCAGCCGTGTCGAGATCGATTGGGCAACAGGTATTGAGCGCGCCGTCGCCAGTGCGCAGTAGTCGAGACCGGGACAGGCGATTATGTCGCTTGCGAGCCCGATGTTGGCCTCGGCCAGTCCCGCCTTCACCAACCCGTGCCACACGGCTACCAGATCGCGTTTGCGGACATAGGGCAACACCAGGTTTTGTTGATACGTTACCCGGATCTCACCCAGGCTATGGCGCTCGGCGAGATCGGCGATGGCACGCATTTGCTCCGCCGTTGCATCTCCTGGAATGCCTCCGATGGGCTTGAGCGAGATCGTCACGATCCCGTAACCCGGCACGCGATGCCTGGCGACATTTTGCTCGAACCAGGCTGCGAATGCCGGACGCGCCACCTGCTGATGCGCCAGCTGGGGATCCTCGTCGTCCAAATCTTCGTATTGTGGCGGGGCAAAGTAAGCGGCTATCCGAGCCAACTCGCCCTCGGCGACCTCCGTGGTCGGACCATCAAGGCGGGCATATTCCTCATCGACCTGTCGTGTGAACTCTTCGACGCCAAGTTCGTGAACGAGGATTTTGATGCGCGCCTTATATTTATTATCCCGACGACCATGCAGGTTGTAGACCCTCATGATCGCTTCGAGATAGGCCAGCAACTCACGCCTTGCGAGCCAGGCTCGAACCGTCTTGGCGAGCATTGGCGTACGCCCCATACCACCGCCGACCAGCACTTGAAACCCAGCCTCACCGTTCTCGTTCCTGTGCAATCGCAGGCCGATGTCGTGGAACGCAATCGCCGCCCTGTCGCTCGCCGCGGCCGTGACCGCAACCTTGAACTTGCGTGGAAGGAAGGAAAATTCCGGATGCAGCGTCGACCATTGCCTGATGAGTTCCGCGAAGGGTCGCGGATCCTCGATCTCGTCATCGGCAACGCCGGCCCAAGGGTCGGCCGTAACGTTTCGAATACAGTTCCCGCTGGTCTGGATGGCATGCATTTCAACATCGGCCAGATGCTCCAGAATATCCGGTGTGTCCTCGAGCTTTGGCCAATTGAACTGAATGTTCTGGCGGGTTGTGAAATGGCCGTACCCTTTGTCGTAGCGCTCGGCGATCATCGCCAGCTGGCGCATCTGGTTCGCCGACATGGTGCCATAGGGCACCGCCACTCTGAGCATGTAGGCATGGAGCTGGAGGTAGAGCCCGTTCATCAGCCGCAGCGGCTTGAATTCATCCTCGCTCAGGGCA
>JAUVMS010000122.1 GCA_030600135.1 Hyphomicrobiales bacterium
CTCGGATCGAACGGTACGGCCAGGCTCTCAAAACCGCCCCATGAATAGCCCATTCCGAACAGCTCCAGCGATTCCAGGAAGGCAACCAATGCAGGCTCCGCCAGAGGTTGGAAGATCACTGAAAAGAGCCCCGAGGCGCCGGAAAAGTCACGCTTCCATATGTCGTGTCCCGGATAGTTAGGCATGGCTGGATGCAGAACTCTCTCGATTTCAGGTCTCGCCATGAGCCAAGCGGCCACTTCCATGCCGGAACGCCAATGCCGCTCGAGGCGAACCTGGAGCGTGCGCAATCCTCGCAGCCCAAGATAAATCTCCTCGGTTCCGGCACACATCCCCATGCCCTGGATACCACGTACGATTGCCTTGGCCGCACGCTCGTTGGTGGTCACCGTACCCAGCATGGCATCGGCATGGCCGACAACGTATTTAGTGCCGGCCTGGATCGAGACATCGGCCCCAAGTTTGAAAGAATTGCAGTAAAGTGGTGAAGCCCAGGTGTTGTCGTTCACCAGCCAAATGTCTCGGCCCGAGAGCGCCTCGGCAATGGCCGGCACGTCCTGCATCTCAAAGGTTTGCGAGCCCGGGCTCTCGGTATAGACGACGCGCGTATTGTCGCGGAAAAGCTCAGAGATGCCCGAACCGATGCACGGGTCATAATAGCTTACATCGACCCCGAGACGGGCCAGATGCGCGTCGCAAAAATACCGTGTCGGCTGATAGACACTATCGACCATGAGCACATGATCGCCGGCACCCGCGAGAGACAGCAGCGTGCCAGTTATGGCGGCAAGCCCCGAGGGCGCCAGCACGGTGCGGTGGCCGCCCTCAACTTCGGCGATGACTGTCTCGAGCGCTTCAATGGTTGGCGAGCCACGCCGGCCATAGGTGTAGGGCTGGTCTGCGTTCTTGAGTTTTTCGAACGAGTCGAACAGCACAGTGGAACCGCGGTAGACGGGCGTATTGACGAAGCCATGAAATGCGGAGGGTTTTCGTCCTCCGTGGACCAGCCGCGTCGCGTCCGATCGCGCATCATGCTTCTTGCTCGACTTGTCCATGAAAAAATCCCGTCTCGATCGATCAACCAATTCCGAATGACTCAGCATGTGGAGAAAAAACGAGCGTTGGCAGCTCAGGATGCCGGCCCCGTTTCGATTGGAAGGGTTTCATCGCCCCCCCACTCTGCCCACGACCCGTCATAAACGGCGCCATTGGGAAAGCCTGCGACCGCCATTGCGAGAGCGACGATCGAAGCCGTGATGCCGGAACCACACGTCGCGATCGTCGTTCGGCTTCCATCAATCCCGGCCTCGGCGAGGATCCGTCTCAGTTCGTCCTTGCCCTTGATCGTGCCATCTTCGGCGATCAAGCGGTCATAGGACAAATTGCAGGAACCGGGAATGCGCCCGCCCCGCAAGCCCGGACGCGGCTCCGGCTCGCGCCCCTCGAAGCGACCGAGCGGACGCGCATCGACGATTGTCGTCGAGGCATTGTTGAGCGCCGACAAGACGTCGGCCTTGTCGCGAACCAAGTTGGCGTTCCGGCGAGCGGAAAAATGCTTCTCAGTACGCCGCCGTGGTGGACCGTCCTCTAGCGGTCGGCCTTCCCGTTTCCATTTGGGCAGTCCACCGTTCAAAACCACGACGTCTTTGACGCCCATGACTCGAAACGTCCACCAGACCCGCGCGGCGCTGTAGACGCCCACTGCGTCATAGACGACAATCCGAATGCCATCGCCAATACCCATCTTGCGCATGCGTTAGGAAAACTTCACTGGGCTTGGCAACATGTGAGGCAGGTCACTACTTGTGTCGGCAATCTCGTTGATATCGAAGAACAAGGCTCCCGGGAGGTGCTCGCCCAAAAATTCCTCGTAAGGGTTACGTCCCGAGCCTGGCAAATGCCAAGATGCATCCACGATCACGAGATCGGGCGCATCCAGGTGCTGCATCACCCAGTCCGTTTCCACCAACCAATTGCTCGATCCCTCTGTCATGCCATGCCTCTCGCCGGTCTCATGCGACCAATCAATCAATCTCGACGCGAACCCGCCTATTGCGCGCGCCTTTCTTTTCAATCTTCGTCACTGTCGCCCGGCCGATTTCACCGGTTCGCGCCACGTGTGTGCCACCACACGGCTGCAAATCGCAATCGGCAATTTCGATGAGCCGCACCTGACCGGAGCCCATCGGGGGCTTGACGGCCATGGTTCGGACCAACTCGGGTTGGGCCGCGAGTTCGGCGTCCGTAATCCAGCGCGCCGTGACGGAACGATCGTCGTCTATCAGCTGATTGAGCGCGGCCATGAGTGCCTCTTTATCGAGCACGGCTTCTGGAATATCAAAGTCGAGCCGGCCGCGCCCGGCGCTAATCTGCCCGCCGGTGACAGGGGCATCAATGAGCGAACAGAGCAGGTGCAAGCAGGTATGCGTGCGCATGTGGGCCAAACGCTGCTCCCAGTCGAGGGCGCAGGTGACAAGTTCTCCCGGCTTTGGCAACCGGGCCCCTTCGCCTGGCACGTGCACGATGGTTGTTTTGTCATTGTCATAGACCGTCGTGGCGATTTCGAACTGGCGCCCATCGGCGGATTTCAGTGAGCCGCGATCGCCTGGTTGTCCGCCGCCGGTCGCATAGAAAACGGTCTTGTCGAGCACGACGCCGCCGCGTTCGTTGATCGCCACCACCGAAGCTTCGCAGGTCTTCAAGTATGGATCGTTGCGAAAAAGCGCGTCAGTCATACACCCATCCCACCGAATTACCTGGGGCCAACACCAACAAATTCATTCGCCATCGACCTGCGCGAAAACCGCGGGCACCGACGAGTCATGATCTTCGAGCCAATCAGGAACTGGCAAACCCTTTTCCCGCAGAAACGCCGGATTGAACATCTTGCTCTGATACCGCGTTCCATAGTCGCACAAAACGGTCACGATGGTATGGCCAGGCCCGAGTTCGCGCGCCAAATGGACAGCACCGGCCACATTGATGCCGCTTGAACCGCCGAGGCAAAGTCCCTCTTCCTTTAACAGCTGAAAGACAATGTCGAGAGCCTCGGCATCACCAATGCGATAGGCCCGGTCAACAACGACGCCTTCGAGGTTGGCGGTAATCCGCCCCTGACCGATGCCTTCCGTAATTGAGCTTCCCTCCGACTTCAGTTCACCGTGGGCATAGTAGCCATAGATGGCCGAGCCAAAAGGGTCGGCGAGGGCGATCTGGATATCTGAACGCCTTTCCTTTAGTCCCACGGAGACACCGGCCAGCGTCCCGCCGCTGCCGACCGACGCCGCGAAGCCGTCGACCCGGCCCTCGGTTTGCGACCAGATTTCTTCGCTCGTGGTCTCGATATGGGCCAGGCGATTGGCGACATTGTCGAATTGATTGGCCCAGATCGCCCCGTTCGGGTGGGTTTCATCGATAGCCTGGGCCAGACGGGCCGAGTATTTCACATAATTGTTCGGGTTTTTGTAGGGAACCGCGGGCACCTGTACCAATTCCGCGCCAAGCAGACGGATCGTGTCCTTCTTTTCCTCGGACTGCGTTTCGGGAATAACGATAACACTGCGAAAACCGAGCGCATTACCGAGGATGGTTAGGCCGATCCCGGTATTCCCGGCGGTTCCCTCAACAATTACGCCGCCTGGTCGCAGGTCGCCGCTGGCGATGGCATCGCGAATAATATAGAGCGCCGCTCGGTCCTTGACCGATTGGCCAGGGTTCATGAACTCGGCCTTGCCGAGGATCGTGCAACCCGTCTCCTCGGACGCGCGTTTGAGCTTGATAAGCGGCGTATTACCAACCGCGTCGGCAATGCCCTCTGCGTATTTCACAATCGGCTCTCTCTGAGTTGATACAGATTATCGGATTGGGCAACAACATCAGAGCCTAATGCCGCCATTACCGCCCGGCAAGTCGATATGGCGTATTGGGTCGTGGCCAATCCTCGCCAACGCGCAACCCAACTGATGCATAATTCACACAGTTTACGTGACCGAGCGTATCAAAAACAAACAACTCAGCACTCAGATTAACCGCGTTTTAACCGAGAACCTCCGAAATGGGCCCCACTGTGGAGTTGTCCTTGGTGCGAATAGCCGAGGACCCGTTGCGCGAAGGTAAGATGAACATGAGCAAATTTATCAAAGTCGGCCTCATAGCGGCCGCATTTACTGTGGCCCTCGGAGCGATTGGCGCCGAGGGCGCCGATCTTGGTTCGGATTGGCATGGTTCCATGAAGGACGAGCCGATGCCGGCCGCGTCCTCGAGATTCTGCTACATCAGGGGCGACATGGGCTATTCCTGGTACCGTGACGTCGACGCACGCTACATCGGCAACTACGACCCGGCCGGGAACCTTTATGAGAATTTCGACAAAGTTCGCTTTCAGGATGGTTGGTTCGCTGAGGGTGGCTTTGGCTGCGGTTTCTCACGTGGGATCTACGGCGGGCTCAAGGACGAAGTGGTCTCCGGCGGCGGGGTCCGCTGGGATGTCATTTACGGCCATCGTTTCGACCGCGATTTCAGCGGCGACATTCCGATCAACACCAATCCGGACGACCCGATCGAGACAACCGTCAGCACCAACACGCTGTTGTTCAACATGTATTATGACTTTGCCAACTGGCGCGGTTTGACGCCGTACGTCGGCGTTGGCGTCGGTGTGGCTTGGCATGACATGGACTGGGTTACGTCGACCGATCCGACCAGCCCGAACCCACAGTTCGGCGACAGGGACCGTGATTTTGCCTGGGCTCTCATGGCTGGCATGTCCTACGCTGTATCGCAGAACGTGGCCCTCGATTTCGGCTATCGCTACATCGATATGGGCAGCGTCGATTCAAAGCACGAAGACGTCTTGGGTTTCTGGAACCCGCGCCTTGCGCTCGATGACATCAGTGCTCATGAACTCAAAGTTGGTCTTCGCGTCAGCTTCAACGACCTGTTCTCGCGCCGCGAGACGCAAGATAGCTTCAAGTAAGAAGCACACAAAAATACGACTGCATCACGTGAGGTCGGATCCGCCAGGGTCCGGCCTTTCCGTTTTGTAATCCCAACGGCACTTGCTCGCCGCCGCCGTATCTGGCATTTCTCTCCTTAAAGCTCTCGAGCTGACTATCGAGGTCGGGCAACTCTGGTGGTTGCCTCAAGAGGAGTGGGCATGGCCAAGCTCTCACCGTTTAGCCGCCGTGATATGTTGAAAGCTGGTGGCGCGTCGGCCTTGCTGGCCGGCGCCGGCGGTGTGGGTTTAGTGGGCGCTGCCGAGCACTCTCATGCCAAGGCCGCCAAGAAAAAGGTTCAAGCCCCAGGATTTTACCGTTTCACCGTCGGCGCGTTCGAGTTGACCGTGGTCAGTGACGGCAACTTACTTTTGCCGACCAAGCTCATGGCCGGAAATGTTCCAGGTGCGCAACTCGCAGCGCTCTTGAAGGCCTATTATCTCGACCCGAGCGAGCACTTCTCCCATCTCAACCTGTGCCTAATCAACACCGGCGAAAGCATCATTTTGGTGGATACAGGTGCCGGCATTGATTTCCAGCCGACGGCAGGCAAGCTGTTGCAAAATCTCGAGGCTGCAGGGTATGCCGCAGACGAAATCGATCACGTAATCCTGACCCACGGCCATCCCGACCACATCTGGGGCATCATGGATACCTTCGAGGAGGTGCCCCGGTATGCGAACGCGGAATACTATATCTCGAAACCGGAATGGGAATTTTGGACGGCTGAGAATGCCGCGGACCAACTGGCCGAGCCGTTTCGGTTTTTCGCTAAGGGCGCGCGCGACAGCCTTCTCCCCGTGAGTTCGCGAACAAAGCGTATCGCATCGGATGCCGAAATCGTCCCTGGCGTGCGCGTCATACCGACGCCGGGGCATACCCCGGGGCACGTTTCGGTGATCGTTGAATCGAAATCCGACAAGCTGTTGATCACCGGCGATGCCGTAAATCATGCCCACATCTCGTTCGAGCATCCGGAGTGGCACCCTGGCGTGGATATGCAACCCGAGCTTGCCGAGAAAAGCCGCCGTGAGCTGCTCGAGCTTGCCGCGAGCGAGGCGATGCTTGTTGCCGGGTATCACCTACCGTTCCCTGGTCTAGGCCGTGTTGTGCGAAAGGGGCGCAACTACCGATGGATTCCCGCGGTGTGGGAGTGGGAAGTCTAACCCGCAATCGGCTCTCGTTTCTTGCCGCTGGAACCGCATCAGTTGTCGGGTGCAAGCGCAGGGACTTGGCCTTTGCATTTGCTAGCCGATCAGCAATTCACTTGCGTGACGTACGAATGACTGGTATCCGCCCGCTCGCCCGTGATATGGACGGCGCAGTTCGAGGAAATTCCCTTATCTGTTTGGTCGGCGGGCGTGGTGGAATTGGTAGACACGCGAGGTTTAGGTCCTCGTGGGCTTAGCCCGTGGGGGTTCGAGTCCCTCCGCCCGCACCAATCCAGCTGCCGGAGCACCAAATTGGCAGTCACCCGATTTGAGGCGTGACATTTAGCACTCGTGGAATAGTGATCGCATGCAAGTCACCGAAGCAAATACCGACGGATTGAAACGTCAGCTGCGTGTCGTCATCGGCGCGGGCGAACTGGAAGACAAGCTTTCCGAGCGCCTGCAGCAGCTCAAAGGCCAAGTTCGCATCAAGGGTTTTCGGCCCGGCAAGGTGCCCGTTGCGCATCTTCGAAAGGTTTACGGTCGATCGGTAATGGCCGAGGTCGTCGAGCGTGCCCTGTCTGAAGCAACCGAGCAAGCAATCTCGGACCGCAACGAACGACCGGCCATGCAACCGGATGTCAAGCTGAGCGAGGACAAGGACGAACTCGAGAAAATCATGAGCGGCGAGGCCGATCTCGCCTATACGCTGTCGTTTGAGGTCCTCCCGGAATTTGCCCTGACAGATTTAAGTAAGCTCAAATTGGTCAAACCGGTCGCCGAAGTCCCCGCAGATGAAATCGATAAAAGCGTGGAAAATCTTCGCCAAGGTTCGGTGGCTTATGAAAGCGAAGAAGGCAGGAAGGCCGGCACTGACGATCGCTTGACCATTGATTATGTTGGTAAGATTGACGGTGAAGAGTTTGAGGGTGGATCAGGCGAGGACATGTTCATCGTAATCGGCAAAGGCGGCTTCATCCCGGGATTTGAGGAAGGGCTCGAGGGTGCCACCGCTGGTGAGGACCGCGTCATCAAGGCCACCTTCCCCGACACGTATCCTGTGGCCGACTTAGCCAACAAAGAGGCGACGTTCGACGTAAAGGTCAAAGATGTCGCCGCACCCTCGCTGCCAGAACTCGACGATGCGTTCGCGGAAAAGATGGGTCTCGAAAGCGTTGCTAGCCTACGCGATGCTGTCACCGAGCAGCTCCGCCAGGACTATGAGCGGGCATCGCGAGGTCAACTCAAGCGCGCCATACTCGATGCCTTGAACGATGCCCACAAATTTGAATTGCCGCCAACTATGGTCGACACCGAATTTGAAGCTATATGGAAGCAGGTCACTGAAGGCCTGGAGCAGGCCGAGCGCACCTTTGAGGACGAGGGCAAGACCGAAGAAAGCGCCCGTCAAGAATACCGCGAGATTGCCGAGCGCCGTGTCCGGCTCGGATTGGTCCTCTCAGACATCGGTGATAAAAATGAGCTCACGGTGAGCGAGGAAGAGTTGGGTCGCAAGATTGTCGGGCAAGCCCGTCGGCACCCTGGTCAAGAACAGCAGGTTTACGAGTATTTGACCAAGACGCCGCAAGCGCTCGCCCAGCTTCGTGCTCCATTGTATGAAGACAAAGTCGTGGATTTCGTTGCCGAACTTGCTGACGTCGAGACCAAGGAGGTTTCGTCTGAGGAATTGTTCGCCGACGACGATGATGATGAGACTGGCGCGAATGACGGCGGTGAAGAGACATAGCGGCTGGGCATTGGGGCCGAGGGCTCCTGAGTTTGCCCGACGCCGAGGATTGGTCTCACTCATTCGAAGAAGATGTTCGCATTGATGCTGGCCCACTGGCATAACTACCAGGGTCGCGATGGCAATCGAATATGAGTACGTTTCTGGCGAGCTTCGCCACTGGCTCGTTCCGGCTAGATTGACTATGCCGCTGGCCCCGGACGGTCGGTTGCGTGAAAAGGATGGTGAAAACTATGAACGATACCTTGGACACTTACATGAACGTCGTGGTGCCCCACGTCATCGAAACCACTAATCGCGGCGAGCGCTACCAAGATATCTTTTCGAGACTTCTTAAAGAGCGCATCATCTTCGTCACCGGGCCGATCGAAGATTTCATGTGTTCGATTATCTGTGCACAACTCTTGTTCTTGGAAGCCGAAAACCCCAAGAAAGAGATCTCAATGTACATCAATTCTCCGGGAGGCGTCGTGACCTCCGGCATGGCGATCTACGACACCATGCGCTTTGTTCGCCCGTCGGTTTCCACACTGTGCATCGGTCAGGCTGCATCGATGGGATCGTTGCTATTGGCGGCAGGCGAAACAGGCATGCGCTATGCGCTTC
>JAUVMS010000475.1 GCA_030600135.1 Hyphomicrobiales bacterium
CGCGATCCACACGAGTTTTTCAACAGCCTGCTAGCCCCAAAGCTCAGGTTTCGGTGGTTGGATTGTCGTGCCGTTGTATCTGAGGCCAGGAATGCGATCGTGGGCAAGCAGCAATGGTCCGTCGAGATCAACCCAATTGGCGGTCTGAGCGAGAAGCATTGCCGGCGCCATGGACAGCGACGTGGCGACCATGCAACCAACCATGATCTTCAGCTCGTGCGTCTTGGCGGCGTCGGCGACCCGCAGTGCGCCGGTCAACCCGCCCGCCTTGTCGAGTTTGACGTTCACCACATCATAGCGCCCGGCGAGCCCTGGGATATCGTCGACCGTATGCACTGATTCATCGGCACACAGCGCCACCACGTGATCGACGTCGGCGAGTGCTCCGTCGGACCCGGCAGGCAGCGGCTGTTCGACCAATTCTGCGCCCACCTCCTGGGCGACCGCAAGCAGCGCGCCCAGATTGCTCTCCGACCAGGCCTCGTTGGCATCGACGATCAGCCGCGCACCTGGTACCGCCCCTCGGACGGCCCGAAGCCGCTCAGCATCGCCCTCGCCGCCCATTTTCAGCTTGAGCAGTGGGAATGCGCCGGCCCACTTTGCTCGTGCCGCCATTTCCTCAGGCGGGCCGAGACTGATCGTGTAGGCTGAGACGATGTCGTGCCAATTGGCGATGCCGGCAAGGACATGAGCCGGGCAACGGTTCATCTTGGCGTCGAGGTCCCAGAGCGCGCAATCGATGGCGTTTCGCGCCGCGCCTGCGGGCATTGTGCCAGCCAAAGCCTCTCGCGATGACCAATCCTCAACGGCCTCCGGTACCGCGAGAATGTCGGCCAGCACGCTTTCCGGCGTCTCGCCGTAGCGCTCGTAGGGCACGCACTCGCCGCGCCCCACATGCGCACCAGACGTGACCGTTGCCACGATGACACTGGCCTCGCGTTTGGCCCCGCGCGAGATGACGAACTCGCCGTCGATGGGCCAAACCTCGATTTCGGCACTGAGCGTTGGCATTTGCCACTCCGTTAGGGCGCAATCACCGAACCTAATGTTCGGTTGTACGCCGGTAATTCGCGAACGCCCACAGCCCTACCTTTCCTTGCTCCCGGAATCGGTGCAGGTAGTGAATGGGGCGTGTGTGTTGATTCTCCACCGGGTCAGAATTCCATCAGACGGAAGCCATGCTCAAGCGAAATCGCGAGCTTATTCTACCCACGCGCGGGCGTGCGCCGGGCTTTCGCGTCGAATTGAGGGGTGTGGTCCTCAGTCTCATCGCCACGGGAAGTTGGACGGTACGCGAGGCCGCCACGCTTGATCGCGAACTCAACAGCCTGATTCTGCCCATCCCGCCATCCTCGGAATTTACGGGCGAAGTGGACGTCAGCCACGTCGAACAATTGGACACCGCCGGTGCCTGGCTGTTGCACCGCACCGTTCAGGCCTGGAGCGCGCACGGCATCGGAACCCAATTCGTCGGCGCCCGCGAAAACCATTCCATCCTCCTTGATGAAGTCGTGCGGCGTGCTGGCGCGATGCAACCCGCCCCGGGAAAGTCCAATGCACTGGTCCGCCTGCTCGCCGATGCTGGCAGGACGTTTTCAGAACTGGGGCGCGACGCGGTCTTGCTGACAAATTTTCTCGGCTCGCTAACTACGGTGCTGGGCCGTGTGATCGTTCGCCCGTGGCGCTTTCGCGGCGTCTCGTTCGTGCATCATGTCGAGAGCACCGGCTTGCGGGCGGTGGCCATCGTCTCGCTCACCTGCCTGCTGGTCGGCGCGGTCTTGATGCAGCAGGGCGCACTGCAACTCAGGGACTTTGGCGCCGAGGCCTTGTCCATCAACATGCTGGGCGTCCTTGTTCTGCGCGAAATGGGGGTGCTGTTGACCGCAATCATGGTTGCGGGCCGTTCAGGATCGGCTTTCACCGCAGAGATCGGCGCCATGAAAATGCGCGAGGAGATCGATGCCATGCGCACCCTCGGCATTGATCCCATGGAGACACTCGTTGTGCCGAGGGTGCTGGCCCTGGTCATCACGTTGCCGCTGCTCACCTTTCTCGGCGACATGATGTGCTTTCTCGGTGGTGGTCTGGTCGCCGTTTTCTACCTCGGGCTCGAGCCTGCGGCTTTCCTCGAGCGGCTCCACGATGCCGTCAGTCTGCGCCATTTCGCAGTGGGCATGATCAAGGCGCCCTTTGCGGCAATCGTCATCGCCATGGTTGGCTGTCTCGAAGGCATGAAAGTGAAGGGCAGCGCCGAATCGCTCGGTATCCATGTGACCAGCGCGGTCGTGAAGTCGATCTTCTTGGTGATCGTCCTGGACGCGATCTTTGCGATGTTCCTGCCGGGACTCGGGCTTTGACATGAAAAACCGGCGTGAGACGTTCGGACCGCCAGAGGTCGTGATCCATATTGACGGGTTGAGCAAGCGGTTTGCCCATCAGGTGATCTTCACTGATCTCAGTCTCGATGTTTTCCGAGGCGAAATTCTTGGAATCGTCGGCGCCTCGGGTGGTGGCAAGTCGGTTCTCTTGCGCTGCATTGCGGGTCTCGAGCCCATCCGTGATGGGGCAATCGAAATCTTTGGTCGCGACGTCGACAAGCTCACCCGGCTCGAGCAACTCGACATGGAAGCGCGCTGGGGTGTGCTGTTTCAGGATGGCGCCCTGTTTGGCGCTCTGAATGTCTTGCAGAACATTCAGGTGCCCATGCGTGAGCATTTCGATTTGCCGCAAAACGTCATGGACGAACTCGGCTATCTCAAACTTGCGATGGTCGGTTTGCCGGGTGATGCCGCCCACAAATACCCCTCGGAATTGTCGGGCGGTATGCGCAAGCGTGCCGGGCTCGCCCGCGCCCTGGCGTTGGATCCCGAGATCGTTTTCCTCGATGAGCCGACGTCGGGGCTCGATCCGATTGGCGCGGCGGAATTCGATGCCTTGATTGCAAAGTTGCAACGCACACTTGGGCTAACCGTCTACATGGTGACCCACGACCTTGACAGTATCTTCGGCGTTTGTGATCGGGTAGCGGTCCTAGCGGATCGCCG
>JAUVMS010000082.1 GCA_030600135.1 Hyphomicrobiales bacterium
GCAATGTCTGGTTGCAAACCGAGCAGCATCGAAGGGTGCAAACAGCGAACATTGTCGTCCCCCAAATTCTCCCCCTGCGCTCACTTCTCCTCTCCGCCCTCCTCCGCGACGCTTTGGAACCCGCCCTGGTGTGTGCCGAGGCTCGGGCTCGCTTGCTCCAACGCCAACCGACTGCGCGAATAATTGATGGGCGTGCGCACACAGGGCACAACCCCTGCCGTGTCACTGGAGGGTAAGTCGACGCGCATGGCGCGGGCGATCGTTTGCGGGTCTTCGAAAACCTCCGCGACAGAATTGATCGGCCCGGCCGGAACCACGACCGCTTCCAGCCGCTCCAAAATCTCCGCGCTTTCAAGCTCTCGCGTACGCGCGGTGAGCCGCGTGATGATTTCGGCGCGGTGCGACACCCGCAGTTCATTGCTGGCGAAGTCCGGATTGTCCGCCATCTCCGGCAGGTCGAGAGCGGTGCAGAGACGCTGAAACTGGCGGTCGTTGCCGCAGGCGATGATGACGTGCCCGTCGGCCGTGGGGACCGGTTCATAAGGCACGATGCTGGGGTGACCGCTGCCTTGACGCTTGGGCATGACGCCGGTCATCAGATGGCTGGTGGCCTGGTTGGCGAGCACGCCCACCTGGGTGTCGAAGAGCGCCATGTCGATGTGCTGGCCGAGCCCCGATCGGTGGCGCTCCGCAAGCGCTGCCTGAATGGCGATGACGGCGTAGAGGCCGGTAAAGATATCGGCGTAGGCGACACCGGGCTTGATGGGCGGGCCGTCCGCCTCGCCGGTGATGTCCATGATGCCGCCCATGGCCTGGATGAGGAGGTCGTAGCCGGCGCGCGGTGCGTAGGGACCGGTGTGGCCGAAGCCGGTGATGGAGCAAAATACCAACCGCGGATTGAGAGCGGCGAGGCTGGCGTAGTCGAGGCCGTACTTGGCAAGGCCGCCGACCTTGAAATTCTCGATGAGGACATCGGCCTGGCTTGCCAGGTCGTGCACTACCGCTTGTCCCTGCGACGTCGCGATGTCGGCGACCACCGATTTCTTACCGCGATTGCAGGAGTGAAAATATGTGGCGCATGCCCGCGAGCCATCGGCGTGGGTGGAAAACGGCGGGCCCCACTTGCGGGTGTCGTCGCCCAATTCCGGACGTTCGACCTTGATGACTTCGGCGCCGAGGTCGGCGAGCACCTGGCCCGCCCAGGGCCCGGCAAGTATGCGGGCGAGTTCGACGACCTTCAGGCCCTTGAGCGGTGGATCCGTGGGGCCGCCGGGTTGTGATGAACTCATACAAAACTCTCAATCAGAAAAACGCCTGAATGCCGGTCTGGGCGCGCCCGAGTATGAGGGCGTGGACGTCATGGGTGCCCTCGTAGGTGTTCACCGTCTCGAGGTTCACCATGTGGCGGATCACGTGATATTCATCGGAGATGCCGTTGCCGCCGTGCATGTCACGCGCCATGCGAGCGATATCGAGGGCCTTGCCACAGTTGTTACGTTTCATGAGGGAGATGGCCTCAGGCGCAGCGGTGCCGTCGTCCATCATGCGGCCGAGGCGGAGTGCGCCCTGCAGCCCGAGCGTGATTTCGGTCTGCATATCGGCAAGCTTTTTCTGGATCAGCTGATTGGCGGCGAGTGGCCGGCCGAACTGCTTGCGGTCGAGGGTGTACTGGCGGGCGGCATGCCAGCAGAACTCGGCGGCGCCCATGCTGCCCCAGGCGATCCCGAAACGCGCCCGGTTGAGGCAGCCGAATGGCCCCTTCAAGCCTTTGACGTTGGGCAGCAAATTGTCTTCCGGAACCACGCAGTCTTCAAGCACGATTTCGCCGGTGACAGAGGCGCGCAGCGAGACCTTACCCTCGATCTTCGGGGTCGAGAATCCGTTCATGCCACGCTCGACGATGAAACCGCGAATGGTGTCCTTGCCGCTGTCCGCATCGGCCAGTTTGGCCCAGACAACGGCGACGTCGGCCACCGGCGAGTTGGAGATCCACGTCTTCGTGCCATTGAGCCGATATCCGCGGTCGACCTTCTCGGCGCGAGTCTTCATGCCGCCCGGGTCTGAGCCGTGGTCGGGCTCGGTGAGGCCGAAGCAGCCGATCGCCTGACCCGAAGCCAGGCCCGGCAGATATTTTTTGCGTTGGCTCTCCGTGCCATAGGTGTAGATCGGGTAGATCACCAGGCTCGATTGCACGCTCATGGCCGAGCGATAACCGGAATCTACCCGCTCGATCTCACGCGCGACAACCCCATAAGCGACATAGCCCTGATCCGAGCCACCGTATTCTTCCGGCAAAGTGATACCGAGCAGGCCCATTTCGCCCATCTCGGACATAATTGACCGATCGAAGGTTTCGTTGCGAAACGCCTCCTTGACGCGGCTCATCAGGCGATCATCGGCAAACTGGCGGGCCGCGTCGCGCACCATGCGTTCTTCCTCGGTGAACTGGTCATCGAGTGCGAAGGGATCGGCCCAGTCGAATTCAGCCAAACTCGGTGTTGGAATGTGGTTCATAGCCGGTGCTGTCATGTGAACTCCCGAGCTTTCAAATGGCCATGGTCGGATCTCGCTATATGCCACTTGTTGTTGGTGCGAGGCAATGGGGCGTAGCAGGTGGCTACTCAACGCTCGCCGCCCTTCGGTCCCCAAAAGACGACCCACGTGACAAAGTCGTCGGACATATCCTCGAAATAGTGCGTTTCACCAGCCGCCACGAAGATGGCGTCACCGTTCGCGGCCAGCATTCGCTCACCTTCATGAATGAACGTGGCGCGGCCGCGAACGACGAAATAGAGCTCATCCTGCTCGTGCGGTTGCTGATAGTCCTTGGTGCGCGGCGCGAAAACTTCAACCGACATCGTGCCTTGCCGCAACCCATCGGTGAACGGCTCTCCGTCCGGCCAGTCGGCGGTGGCTGGGCCCGGCAGCCTGGCCAGGAGATCCCCGAGTGAAACTTTCATGGTTTGGCTCATTGATTGTCAAACGAGCGGCAAGTTTAATCCGTAATCAGATAGCGCACGACCCGGTTGTTGGAGCTGTCGGAAATCCACAAATCCTGGCCCCGCGATGCGACGCCTTCGGGCGTCGACAATTTGCCCGGACCCTTGCCTGCCTTGCCGGTTCCAATGACGTGCAGGGCGCCGCGCAACCCAGGATAGGTCGCAAGCACGCGGTGGGTGTATTTGTCCGCCACCCAAATCACGCCTTGCGAATCAATTGTCAGATACCGCGGGCCGTTGAAGCCGAAGGCGCGACCCTTGAATTCCTCGATGAGCTTGAGATCGGGCGTGAGGTTGACAACACGGTTGTTGTTGGCGTCGGCGAGCCAGATGTTGCCCTTGGCGTCCACTTCGATGTCGTGCGGCGCATCGTAGCCTTTACGGTTCAAAACCACTTTGCCGTTCTCGAAAACCACGAGATTGTCGGACCAAGCACCGGCGACGAAAATCCGACCCGAGGGATGAGCCAATACGCCCTCCGGTGCCTTGAAGGGGCCTTTCAGATCTCCGGTCAGTTTTGCCGATTTGCCATCGGGCTCATAGATGGCGATGCGGTGGTTGTGGGTGTCGGCAACATAGAGCTTACCGTTCGGACCCAGCTCGATATCGTGCGGTCCGCTTAGCTCGCGCTCGCCAAAAGTGGCGACCAGTTCGAGGGTGTCCGAATCCAGCACCGCAATGCGGTTCTTGTTGACGTCAGACACATAGAGCAGCTTGGCGTCGGCGGAAAGCTCGATGTCGTGCGGGTTACCGAGGACGGCTTTGCTGGCGGCCACGAATTTGGAAGTTCGTGTCCCTGCCCCAAGTGGCATCGTGAACAGAGCGACGGCGACGGCAAGAGCTAAGAGAGTACGCATCGCAAACATCTCCCCTCAGACGATTGGAAACACAATGCTCGACCGCCGCAAACGCCACCGATTTTTTGCGTGCCCCACCGACGCAGTGGTGAGCAATGAGAACCCGTCTCTCACAAACGACCAGCGGCCCCATGCTTGACCCAAATGTAACACACGATGCAGTCAAGCTGGCGCAGTCAAACCATCACAATGCGGCCCGTCACCTTGAGCGCAAAGGCATGGGCCAATGCCACTTCTTTCAGGCGCTCGAAACGGCCGGAGGCGCCGCCGTGGCCGGCGTCCATATTGGTCTTGAGTAGGAGGAGGTTGCTGTCGGTCTTGAATTCGCGCAGTTTGGCGACCCATTTGGCCGGTTCCCAATAAGTCACCCGAGGGTCCGTCAAGCCCGCCAGCGCGATGATATTCGGATAGTTCTTGGCCGTCACATTGTCGTAGGGCGAATAGCTGGCGATCAACTCATAGGCCTCTTTTGAGGCGATGGGATTGCCCCATTCGGGCCACTCGGGCGGGGTGAGGGGCAGCGTGTCATCGAGCATGGTGGTCAAGACGTCGACGAATGGCACCTCGGCAATGATGCCGGTGAACAGTTCCGGTGCCATGTTGGCGACCGCGCCCATGAGCATGCCACCGGCAGAACCGCCCTGAGCGACGATCTGACCGTTCCTGGTCAAACCTTCGTTGACCAAAAACTCGCCGGCGGAGATGAAATCGCGAAACGTGTTCGCCTTGTTCTGGCGTTTGCCGGCGGTGTACCAGGCGTAGCCCTTGTCCTTGCCGCCGCGTACATGGGCGATGGCGTAGATGAAGCCACGGTCAACCAGGCTCAATCGGTTGGTTGAAAAACTGGCTGGAATGGCAATGCCGTAGGAGCCGTAACCGTAGAGCAAAACGGGCGCAGAGCCGTCGAGCGGTGTGTCTTTGCCGTAGAGCAGCGACACCGGCACAAGCTCGCCGTCATGGCCTGGTGCCATCAGGCGGCGCGTGACGTAGTTTTCGGGTTCATGACCTGACGGCACATCCTGGGTTTTCCTCAACACCCGCTCACGGGTTTCCATGTCGTAATCGAAGACCCGGGAGGGGGTCGTCATCGATGAATAGGTGAACCGCATGGCCGTCGTGTCATACTCATAGCCTGCCGACATGCCGAGAGAATACGCTTCCTCATCGAAGGCGATCTCGTGTTCTTGGCCATCCGAGAGGCGGCGGATGACGATCCGCGGCAGCCCGTGCTCGCGTTCCAGCCGGACCATGTGGTTCTTGAACACGGTGACGTCGAGAATGAGCCGACCGGGGCGGTGGGGCTCGATCTCGCGCCAATTGGCACGGCCCGGGTTGGCCGCTGGTGCTTCGACGATCTTGAAGTCCTCGGCGCCGTCATTGGTCAATATGATCAGGCGATCACCGGCATGTTCGACGGAGTACTCGTGGCCCTGATCACGCTCGGCAATCAATCTGGGGGTGCTTTCAGGTTCGGCAGCATCGATCAGGTAGATTTCAGAAGTCTCGTGATCGTGGGTTCCAATCAAGATGTAGCGACGGCTGTGTGTCGCGCCAACGCCGGCAAAAAATCCCGGGTCCGGTTCCTCATAAACGAGCACGTCATCAGCTTGCGTTGTGCCGAGCGCATGACGATAAATCGCGTGCGGGCGGTGGTTTTCATCGAGCTTGGTGTAGAAGAACGTCTTGTTGTCCGTTGCCCAGATTGCACTGCCGCCCACGTCGCTGATCTCGTCGCCAAGGTCCTCACCGGTTTCCAGGGCGCGTATTTTCAGGGTGTAGAATTCCGAGCCCTTGGTATCGACGCTATAGGCCAGCCAGCGATGGTCGGGGCTATGACCGGCGCTGCCCAGGCTGAAATAAGCAAGTCCTTCGCCCAAGGCGTTGCCGTCCAGCAGCACATCCGCCCCGCCGTCGCCGGTTGCAGGCTTTTCGTTCTCTGCCAGCTTTGCATCGGCCCCCCGCTCCATGCGGCCGATCAGCGGATACTCGCCACCGGTCACGAAGCTCATGTAGTAAGCCCAAGGACCGTCAGGCGAAGGGACACTGGAATCGTCCTCCTTGATTCGCGCCTTCATCTCGGCAAAAAGCGTCTCTTGCAGCCCAATGGTGTCTTCCATGGTTGTGCTGGTGTGAGCATTCTCGGCCTCGAGATAGGCACGAATGTCGCCATCGAGCTTTTCGGGATCGCGCATCACCTCCTGCCAGTTGTCCGCGCGCAGCCAGGCATAGTCGTCGGTGCGCGTGATGCCATGGTGGGTGTCGCTGACCGGTCGTTTCTCGGCCCTCGGCAACTCGTTTGCATCGGCGTCGGATGTTGTCTTTTGCATCGGCGAGTCCATTGTGTTGAGGAGGAGGACGAGATTCAGACAGAGCCGTTGTCGTCGTCGGATTGATCTTCCGACTTGAAATCCAGGGCAACTCCATTGATGCAGTAGCGCAGCCCGGTGGGTTCGGGTCCATCTGGAAAGACGTGGCCAAGGTGCGCTTCGCAGCGTGCACAGCGAACCTCGGTGCGAACCATAAACCAACTACGGTCTTTATGCTCGGCAACGTTTTCCTTGTCGACAGGGGCGGTGTAGCTCGGCCAACCAGTGCCAGAATCGAACTTGTCCTGCGACGAGAACAACCGTTCCCCGCAGCACACGCAATGATAGTGACCGTCGTCCTTGTGGGAATTGTAATGGTGGCTGAAGGCCCGCTCGGTGCCGTGCTTGCGGGTCACATCGAATTGCTCTGGTGTTAGCTGAGCACGCCACTCAGCATCGGTGCTTGGTAGCACCTTCTTGGCATCGGTTTCCGACATCGTCACACTCCTTACTAGCGCTCGACCGCAACTCCAAGCTAAGACGTATCGCTCATCTGATCTTACGAGCATTTGCGAGCATTGAGCCGCCTCGATTGCAACGGCTTGGGACTCCAAGTGGTTTTTTGTATGCCAATTCACGCTTGATTGAGATCACGATTTGTAGAAATGTCTATCATCTTGGCCAACCAAGCATGCTTCGTGCGGCGAAGCGTTTCTCCCTCCGATAAAGGCCTCGCTGGGCGAGGTTTTCCCGATCCGCGATTGGGTACTATCGTTTGCACAACGGGTTGAATTTGGGAATGCAAATGCGTCTTGTCAGCCTTGCGCTCGTGCTGTTTGGATTTTGGTTGCTCCTTTCAGGTCACTACACGTCATTCTTGATTTCTCTCGGATTTCTGACGGCGATCGGCTGCGTGGCGCTGAGTTGGCGCATGGGGATCGTCGACGTCGAGGGCCACCCAATAGAGCTCGCACGCGGGGCGATAACCTACATTCCATGGCTGATTGGAGAGATCGCCAAGTCGACCTGGGATGTCGTCAAAATCGTGCTCAATCCAAGCCTGCCGATCTCGCCTCGGATGATCAAAGTGCAAGCCAGTCAAGAGACACGCGTTGGTGTTGCCGTCTTTTGCAATTCAATCACGTTGACGCCAGGCACGATCACCGTCGATGTCAAGGACCATGATCTGACGGTTCATGCGCTCACGGCTGAGGGAGCGGAAGATCTGCTATCCGGCGACATGGACGCGCGGGTAACGCAATTCGAGGGGGAGGAGTGATGTTTTCCGTCGCGGCCATTGCGGTCCTCGTTGCGCTCGGCCTCGCATTGGCGCGGGCGCTGCTTGGACCGACGGTTTTTGATCGTGTGCTCGCCGCCAATGCTGTTGGCACGCTGGCAATTCTGCTTCTTGCGGTGTTTGGATTCCTGACGGGCCGGCCGGAGTTTCTCGACATCGGCATCACCTATGCGCTGCTCAACCTTATCGGCACGCTGGCAGTGTTGAAATTTTGGCGCTACGGCGATTTGAGCGGCAGCGGCGACGAGGACGAGGCCGATGCTTGACGTGCTTGTTGACGGGCTCAGTTGGTTGGCTCTTGTTGCGGGATCCTTCGTCGTCGTGGTCGGCGCACTTGGGTTGGTGCGCATGCCTGATGTATTTACCCGGATGCATGCCGGTGGAATGATCGATACACTTGGTGCGGCGCTCATCTTTTTGGGTTTGATTTTGCAAGCGGGTCTTAGCCTCGTTGCACTCAAGCTCGTTGTGCTATTCGCGCTCTTCTTCATTACCAGCCCGGTTGCGACGCATGCTCTGGCGCGGGCGGCGCTCTATGCCGGAGTTGAGCCCAAGTTGGCGGAGGATCGCGACATCGAACATGTGCCTGCCGACTATCCCGTCGGGTTATTTAGTCGCGACAAGAGCTGAGGCGAGGGGTCATGGAGGCACTGATCAACATGGTTCTTCTGACACTGCTGGCGATCGTCACCATCGGTGTCATTCGTATGAAGAACCTTTTCGCCGTCGTTATCCTGAGCGGGATCTACAGCTTCTTGATGGCGAGCGTTTTCATCGTGCTCGATGCCGTCGACGTCGCAATGACGGAGGCGTCCGTCGGCGCGGGAATCTCAACCGTGCTCTTGCTTGGCACACTTTATCTAACCAAGAGCGAGGAGACCGAGCCACTTCACAAGCCCTATGTGGCCTTATTCTTGGCTGCCGTCACAGCCGGCGCCCTTATCTATGGAACCTTGGGCCTGCCTCCATTCGGTGCGCCTGATGCGCCAATCCATCTCCATGTTGCCAATCGCTACATCGAAAACTGGAAAGAGGAAACTGGTGTTCCAAACGTCGTGACCTCAGTGTTGGCGAGCTACCGAGGTTTCGATACGTTGGGTGAAACGGCGGTTATCTTTACCGCCGGCATCGGTGTTCTGCTCTTGCTCAAAGGACGCAAGAGCCCCGGTGCCGAGACGCCCGACATGCAGGCCGAGGCCGTGGCCGCCCGAGCGGCGGCGCGCGAAGCCGAAGCTGAGGCCGATGCGGAGGATAATCTCTCATGAAGATGGACCTCATCCTTCGCATCACGACGAAACTGCTGATCCCGTTCATGCTGCTCTTTGCGCTCTATGTGCAGTTTCATGGCGACTATGGACCAGGGGGTGGCTTTCAAGCCGGTGTAATAACGGCGGCAATGGTCATCCTTTATGCGCTCATCTTCGGTCTGAAGGCAGCCCAGCGTGTGGTGCCGGTTTCCGTCGTGCAATTCATGGTTCCGCTCGGCGTCCTAGTTTATACGGGCGTCGGCGTCTATACCATGTTCAAGGGCGGGGAATTCTTGAACTACAACCTGCTGGGCCATGACCGCGTGCACGCGCAGGAATGGGGCATACTGCTGGTCGAAATCGGCGTCTACATCACAGTGTCCGGCACCATGACGGCGATCTTTTACATGTTTGCGGGACGGGGTCGATGAACCCATTCATTCACGAACTCATCGCCCACTACAATCAGTGGATCACCATCTTCCTCATGGTCTCAGGGCTCTACATCGTGATTGCCAAGGACAACATGGTGAAAAAGCTCGTCGGGCTCTCGCTGTTTCAAACCTCGGTCTATCTGCTCTACATCTCGCCGGGAAAAATCCTCGGTGGCACGCCGCCGATCATGGACCCGAAGTTTTCCGTCTATTCCAATCCGCTACCTCACGTCCTCATCCTCACGGCGATTGTCGTCGGAGTTGCCACATTGGCCCTCGGGCTCGCGTTGGTGGTGCGCATCAATGAGGCCTACGGGACGATCGAGGAGGATGAAATTTTCGCGCGGGGCGAGGAGGAATGAGTTCATCTCAACTTCCGGCGCTGCAAGTTGTCTTGCCGCTCCTAGGTGCAGTGATTTGTGCATTCCTTCGCCGCGGCACGTTGGCGTGGGGCGTGGCGCTCTGCGTAACCTGGACGATGCCGGTCATCGCGCTGTCGATGTTGTGGCAGGTGTTGGCGACCGGCCCAATCTCCTATGCCATGGGAGGGTGGGCGCCACCCTGGGGCATCGAGTACCGTGTGGACGTGCTATCCGGCTTCGTGCTTTTCCTGGTTTCGGGCGTCGCA
>JAUVMS010000123.1 GCA_030600135.1 Hyphomicrobiales bacterium
CCGTCCCACTGGCGGCGGCCGGCGGCGTCGGTGGCTTGGCGGTGCTCAATTTGTATCAGTTCCAACCGCTCGACATGCTCACCATGCTGGGCTTCGTGATCCTCAACGGCATCGTCGTCAACAATGCCATTTTGCTGGTCCACCAGACGCTCTTTCATTTGCGTGAGGACGGCCTGTCGCCGAGCGATGCCATCATCGAGGCGACACGCAACCGTATCCGCCCGATATTCATGTCGACCCTGACGAGCGTTGTCGGCATGTTGCCGCTGGTGCTCTTTCCGGGCGCCGGTTCAGAACTTTATCGCGGTCTCGGCTCGGTCGTGGTCGGCGGCCTCGCGCTCTCGGCACTGCTGACCTTGCTCATCGTCCCGCCGATGTTGACAATCGTCGTCGGCACCCTAGAGCGCCCACGAAAGACAGCTGCCAGCGCACCTGCCATCGACCAGCCGGCCGCGGCCGAGTAGGACACGGCGCAACTACCGCGGTCGAACCCAGCGTCGGATTGCATGCGAAATTGAACCAATATGCCCTTGCAAGCAGCGCTGCACCGGAGCCCAGAATGTCCAATAATCTTGACCCGCTGCTCTTCGACCTCGTCGAGTGGATCGCCAAGGCGCCGCGAACCTATGCGGACGTGATGGAGGCTTGGCGAACATCCTGCCCCGCACTTCCGGTATGGGAGGATGCGGTCGATCGCGGCCTTGTCACGCGCGAGCACGTCCCAGGCCGCGGCACCAATGTCGTGGTCACGCCCGCGGGGCGGAGGTTTCTCGAGGCGATGAAACGCCAGGCCGAAACAGCAAACTGAGCCGACCGGGCGCAACGTCCACCATTTTCATAATCAAATCCCCGGGTCGCGTACTACTTGAGATACGGCCTATTAGCCGCGAGCCCGCCGTCGTGTCGCGCCTCGCACAACAGGCGTTCACTTGCATCTGGACCGTGTGCCCGAATGATCGTTGCATTGGCGTGGGCCGTGCCCTGACTGGTCGCGTTGACCAATGAACAATAAGGTCTGGAGCGCCTCCACATACAATCTGATGATGAACGTCAACATGTCTCTTCTCCTTTTCTGGTGGTCGCTCTGACCACGTATTGGTTCGGAGAATGGGGTGTTTCGCGGCAAGCGACAAACGACAAGATTCGACGTGACGCATAACATTTTGTTATACGGCGCCATGGCCAGACGACTCCCCTCATTGAATGCCTTGCGCGCCTTCGAGGCCGCCGCCCGCCACGTCAGTTTTACCGGAGCGGCCGAGGAGCTGAACGTCTCCCACGCCGCCGTTTCGAGACATATTCGAGATCTGGAGGCTTGGCTGGATACCGAATTGTTCGTGCGCACCGGGCGTGGCGTCACGCTGACGCCCGCCGGTGAAAACTACGGTCGCCAACTCACACCTCTGTTCGACGGGCTTGTTGACGTCACGCAACAGGTTCTCGATTGGCGTGAGGCGCCCCGCATCAGTCTGAGTGTCGAGATTGCATTTGCCTCCTGGTGGCTGATGCCCCGCCTCCGGCGCTTCACGGACGCGCATCCCGACATCACGCTCGATCTCGACTCCAATGACGCACTTGTCAATTTTCGCTCCGATCATGTTGACATCGCCATTCGCTATGGGAGCGGGCGGTGGCCCGGCCTGCAAGCACAAGAACTCGTCAAGGTTCAAGTCTTTCCGGTCTGCAGCAAGGAAATGCTCGAAACCCAGAAGTTTCGCTCACCGCGTGATTTGGAGAACGCAGTTCTTCTCCACGAAGAATCGAAGCAGTGGTGGGCCGATTGGCTGAACGCGGCTGGCGCGGACAACGTGAACCCACGTCGAGGTCCAATGTTCCGTGGCTTTCTGGCCCTTGAAGCCGCGGCGTCCGGGCAGGGGCTGGCCCTTGCCGACAATGTCGTCGCTGCGACCGGCCTAATCGAGGGCTGGTTGGTCAAGCCCTTTGCGCTGACCGTCCCGGAAGACGCCTATTACATCGTTGCGCCCGACGGCGCCCGGCCGAGCGAGGCGATTGAGGTGTTTTGTCGTTGGCTGCATGATGAGATACGCCTGAGCGAAGACACCTTGAGTGCTGCGCTCGCCACCACTTAGTCCGCTTTTGACGCGCCGAGCACTCGCCACGTTCCATCCGTTGGTGGGCCACCGCGAGCCGAAGCCGCGGCAATCCCATTAATAATTCTCTCTCCAATTGGCAGGCGATAGTGTAGCGCATCCCAGTAGTTTGTATCGGTCGTGGTCAGGCTAGACGATATGCGGAAATCAATGACGAACGCCCCGTGTCGCTGAGCAATCTCGGCGATCCGAGACTTGCACTCAGCTTCAATCGCGGCTTGCCTTGAACCGATCCTCGGTTGGGTGGCCACATGCACCGGCATGAACACGAACAACACCTTGCTTTCCGCCGGCATTCGGGTCGCCAACTCTTCGAGCCACACGAGCGCAGGGAATTCAAGACCTTCAAGCATGGATGGATCGGGTTCAAATGTCGGTGTTTGCGGTGCGATATCAGGCTCCCGATTGCCCCAGATTTTTCGCTTGGCCTTGACCTCGTCATACTGGTCTTCCGGTGGCGTAAAGACCTCAAAGCCATTGGCCGGAATCCGCGGATCGTCAAAACCAAGTCGATGGGCCAACTGGCGAAACGAAATCTCTAGCGACTTGCCGTTGACGAGATTGAACCAATCATTTGTGGAGTTGTCGTCATACATCCACTCAGGAAAGCCTCGCTTGGTCAGCCGATTTTTGTACGCGTGTAGATCGCACCAAACGACGTCCAACCCAAACAATAGTGTGCGCGGCGGCCCGTTTGTCTCCAAGAACAGTTTCAGCAACCGGTATTGCTCCCAGGCGCGGCCGTCGTTCATGGCCAGGTTGGCAAAACGACCACCGAAATATTTCTCCAAAATCGCCGGATCCAATAGCCGCGACGTCGACGTTCCAAGGACCACGGAATCATAGTCTCCCGTTCTGACGACTGACGGAAACTGAAAGCGCTGATTTATGTCCATGATGACATGGGCTTCGGCTACACGCACCCGCAGGTTGCCGAAGGGATTCATGACGATGATGAACGTGGCCACCGCAAGGAGCAGCGCAAAGAATGTGGCAACAAGCGTTCTCGTGAATTTTTTCCAATCCATCGCCAAAGCTCCTCAGAACTGAAAATAGATAAAACTCTGCGCCTGGCCCTTGCCAACCTCCAGGGCAACGTAGAGCGCTGCGACCGCGAGCACTGCTGCGTATGCCGGGCGAGGCCGGAGCCATTCCGTAACCATGGTCAACCCCGGCAGCGGTTGTAGCGCCAGCGCGCCAGCAAGGCCAATGAGCAGCAAGTTCGTCGGCTTCGGGAGTTCGCCAAAACCAGCCGATCCCAGCAAGCCGAGCATGAGATTGCCCGCACTCGCCAAGTCCGTTGCCCGAAACAAACCGAACAACAAAATGGCGAAACAAAATGTCAGGAGCCATCCGAGCAATCTTGGAAGCGGTACCCCAAGCTGTTGCCAAGCCCGGTTGATGATGAGACCGACGCCGTGGGCCAGCCCCCAGATAATGAATGTCCACCCGGCCCCGTGCCACAGGCCGCAGAGCCCCATGGTCGCAAGCGTCGCGGACAGGTATTGCCCCCAACCCTCTTTGCTCCCCCCCAATGGTATGTAGACATAGTCGCGCAGGAACCGGGACAGCGTCATATGCCATCGCCGCCAGAAATCCCGCAGACTGGTGGCGCGATAGGGCTGGTTGAAATTCATCGGCAGCGCCAACCCCATGGCAAGGGCGATGCCGATTGCCATCTCCGAATAGGCGGCGAAATCGAAGAAGATTTGGAAACCAAAGCCAAACAGAGCGGCCCACGCCATGGCTTGACCCGGCACTTCGGCGCTTGTTTGTGCGAAAACAGGATCCACCAACATTGCCAGACGGTCGGCAACGAACACCTTCGCCAGCATGGCGAGAACAAACAGCGAGAGCCCCCTGCCGATCCGCTCCGCCACCCCTTCGCGCAACGGGTCGAGATTGAATTGCGTCATGATCTCGTTGTGGCGAACGATGGGCCCGGCAACCAGTTGTGGAAAGAGAACGACGAAGAGCGTGAATCGCCGCATCTGGTACCGTGGAGCCTCGCCTCGCAGAGCATCCACCAGATAGGAGATGATTTGGAATGTGTAGAAACTAATGCCGATCGGCAAAATCAGGCCGGCCCGAGGAAAGCTCAATCCAGTCAGCTGCTCGGCGGTCTCGACAAAGAAATCGAGGTATTTGAAGGTTGCAAGCACGGCGAGGTTGAGCACGATGCCCAAACGTAGGAGCAGACGGTGACCCGTGCCGAAATAGAGCTCGCAGAGCACCCACGAGCCGAGCGCCTGGATAAGGAGCAATGGCAGGAAGCGAACATCCCACCAGCTGTAGAACAAGAGCGAAGCGGCGATGAGCATCCACTCGCGTGGGCGGTCGTGTCGTGCGAGCGCGTAATAGAGCCCCAGCACGATCGGCAGAAAGACCAGTATGAAGATTTGCGAGTGAAACAGCATGGTGTCGCTCCTACCAGCCATTTCGCCGGGCCGCGAGATCCTTCAGCGCCGAATGAGCCTTCTGGCCGAGGATTTCGTCTCGTAACACCTCGTGTGAACTCGAGCGAAACCATCGTGCGGACTAGGCACATTGGGCCATGAACGACAGTGGCAGTCTTGCCGGAAGCCGTACGTGATTTACAAAATAACACAACATTTTCAGTAGGTTGAGGTTTAGGAACTTGACTCCCTCAAGTCTGGCAATTCGCGCCACGTGCACAGATTTCAGCCGGTTCCACCCAAATCCCAACACGGTTTGGCGCATCGTCACTCGAGATTTTGCTTGTGGCCATTCGAGCGGTTTTGCACAGCTGAGAACTACAGGAGCCAATTCACCGACTGTATTTCCCGCTAATCCTGCCGCGCCAAGAAGTCGAGCACGGCCGCCTTGAAGCTCCGGTCGCCGACCGCCTTCATGTGATCGCGTCCTTTGATGTCGAAGGCCTCGGCGCCCGGAATGAGCTTGGCGAGATCTCCTGCTGGCCCGCCAATAACATCATCGGTGCCAACGGCCACCAAAACGGGAACGCCGATGCCGGCTACCATTTCCGGCGTGATCTTGGCCCTGGCCGAGAGAATGCATGAGGCAAGTGCCCGCAGATCGCTGCCGGTCGATTCGGCAAAGGCGCGAAAACTCTTGGCCGTCGGATGTCCGATGTCGTCGATGCTGTCGGCCAGGAACGAGTGTGCGATCGCCCGTGCCCCCGGCATGCCGATCACCATGTTGGCGCCGAGACCGGCAAAGACGGCGCGGCGCACGCGAGCCGGATGCTCCATTGCCAGAAAGGCGCAGACCCGCGCCCCCATGGAATAGCCCATCACGTCCGCCCGCTCGATTTGCAAATGCTCCAGCAGGCCAAGCGCATCCTTGGCAAATATCGGCGCACCGTAGAGCGTTTCGTCATAGAGTTTTTCCGAGCGCCCGTGCCCGCGAACGTCCATCGCCACGACACGAAATCCGGCCCCCGTCAACGTCCGCACCCAGCCGGTGTCGAGCCAATTGACTTGCACGTTGGAGGCAAAGCCGTGGACCAGCAGGATCGGCGCACCGGCTCCCTCGTCGACGTAGGCGATTTCAACGCCGCCGGAATCGAATGTCTTCACGCCGCCTACCCCTCAGTTCTGGACGCGCCCCGCAAACATGCACAATTTGCACGCCAACCTGTCCCTACCATTTTCACACAGCAGTCGATATGGTGCCTGGCGCTCGACTGTCGAGCCACTTTTCCAACCCCTATAGAGACGAGAGCGATGGCCGCAAGCGAAACCCCACACTTTTGCAACGACCTCGGCGTCGAGAAGATCAATGTCGGCGTCAAGGAGTTCAAGTGCATGGGTGCGCGGCCACCCTTCGATCATCCCCATGTGTTTCTCGATATGGGCGCCGACGGACAGATTGTTTGCCCCTATTGCTCAACACTATTCGTGCACGACACCAAGCTCGGCCCGCAAGAAACCGATCCGCCCACCTGCCTCTATGAATGAGGCGGGCGGGCCTGCTTTGCTGGCGCTCTTGTCGAGACGTTTGGTCAAGCGATGAAGGAGCGGCGACCGATCATCGTGGCGGGCGGTGGCATCGGCGGATTGGCGGCCGCCATCGCGCTTGCCGACAAGGGTTGGCCGGTCGAGGTTATCGAGCGGGCCAGCGAGTTTAGAGAGATTGGTGCCGGCATTCAGCTTGGCCCCAACGGTGCGCGCATGCTGGAGGCTCTCGGCGTCGCACCGCTACTTGCCCCCAGCGCGATCAGGCTCACTGAGATTGCCGTCTACGATGGGCTTAGCGGGTCCCACCTCGCGAGCTTGCCGCTTGGTGCGAGCGCGGAAGAGCGATACGGCGCCCCCTATTGGGCCGTCCACCGTGCCGATCTGCATGGCGCATTGCTAAGGCGCTGTGAAGACATTGACGGTGTCCGCTTGCGCACCGGTGTTGCACTTGCCCGTCTTCAATCAACACCCGACGGCGTCATCGTCGGAACCGAGACCGGCAAGAACTTGCAGGGCGCGGGATTGGTCCTCGCCGACGGCGTCTGGTCGACCGGCCGCTGCCAGTTGTTCCCGCGCACCGAAGCAAGATTCCTCGGCAAGACCGCATCACGCGCTTTGCTTGCCGCGCCAGACGCACCGCCGTCCATGATCGAGCCGCGGGTCGGCCTTTGGCTCCTACCGCATGCCCACGTCGTCCACTACCCCGTCAAAGCTGGGTCGCAACTGAACATCGTAGTGATCCTCAAGGATGATTGGATGGAGCAACGTTGGGACGGCTCGGGCGAACAAGTATTTATTGAGGAAAGGCTCGCCAGCGCCGCGCCAGCGTTACGCGAACTTGTTGCCATCCCTGGTCAGTGGGGCCGCTGGCCACTCTATGAACTTGACCCGCTCAAGCGGTGGTCCAACGGGCTAGTGACGCTGCTGGGCGATGCCGCGCACCCCGTCCTGCCGTTCCTCGCGCAAGGTGCGTCACTGGCTCTTGAGGACGCCGTGACGCTTGCCGATAGCTTGGCCCGCCAAGGCGATGTGCTTGCCGCATGGCAAAGCTATGGCAACCAGCGGCGCCCGCGAACAGCGCGGCTGCAGGCCACCTCGAAACGCAACGGCCGCATCTATCATTTGAGCGGCCCATCACGCCTTGCCCGTAACTTGGCGATGCGCAATCTGCCCGCCGCCAGGTTGCTGGCACAGTACGACTGGATCTATGAGTTTGGCAGGTAGACGGCAGCAATCTGGCTGGACCATCAGCAAACACCCGCTGCCCGCATCGGACGCCTCAGTCTGATGGTGTATTGGTCGCAACCATTTGATGTTTCTCAGTGGTCGGCGAACGGCGGCTCACTGTACCGTGCTGCTCGCAGCCCCACTAACCGCTGATCCGGCCGCGCGCGGCGGCGCCTGCGGCCCGATAATCGTCTCGCCGTTCACCTGCGCCTCGCCCAGATAGGGCGGCACGACGCTGGCATTGCTCGGATAACCGCTACCGTTGAACTTGAGCTGGGCAGTTTGCAGTTTCATGCCCGCGCCACCCGACCTAACGAACAGGTCACGCCAACCATTGCTTGCCGTGAAGGCGACCACAACCGGTGCCTGGGCGCGCTCCGTGACGGACACAGGCCGGTATCCGCGATCGCCTTGCTTGAGCACCAACAGCGTGCATCCGGTCGACCTGCACCACTCCGGGCCGGTGAGATAGATCAACGCCTCGGGCCGTCCGTCGCCGTCGAGATCGGCGCCGGCACTCGCATATGGGCTCTCCGATACGCCTTTGTTGATGCGATATCGGTCGACCGCCTTTTTGACGTCGGCCTCGGGCAACGCCATTGCTACTCGCTCGCCGAAATCCACACTTCGGCGCTGAACCAGACTGATGGGCTCGTTGTCAGAAGCCGCGAACCCCGATGCTGTGGCACCGGCGCTGGTCGAGCCGGTGTTCCCGCCCGAACACGCCGCCACGGCCATCGCCACACCCGCAAGTGGGACAAGCAATTTTGCGGCTCTGATGATCTTCATCGACATTGCGGTCGAAACTAGCACGCAATCTGTCCTTGGTAAGACGGACCCGCCCAATTGCCTGTGGTAAACTGGCGGATGTTTGAAGCGGTAGCTAACGTGGTGCAGAATCAGCACACCATTCGAATGCAGGCGCGCAGGGAGGCTCCATGAAAAGCGAAAATGCCCTTGTTGGGCTGTGGTTCGAGGTCGGCGGCGGGCTCGGTCGCATTGGCGGCCAGATCATTGGCAAGGCAGGCCCGCTCTACCTGGTCCGCAAGGAGGACGCGGAGCATCTCGAGTTGGTCGAGCTGGACGATCTCCGTTCAGCCAAGTTCTTTGAGCGGTCGAGTGTCATGAAGGATAAAGCGAACGCTGACAAGACACCCTCGCCAGCAGCGGC
>JAUVMS010000364.1 GCA_030600135.1 Hyphomicrobiales bacterium
AAAAGAGTGGTGGATC
The DNA here is from genome assembly GCA_030600135.1 of Hyphomicrobiales bacterium. GTDB lineage: Bacteria > Pseudomonadota > Alphaproteobacteria > Rhizobiales > JAUVMS01 > JAUVMS01. Next base: position 17 of record JAUVMS010000364.1, read on the forward strand.
CCACGTCAAGCCAATGCTACGCCGCCCAGCGCTCAATTTCGCCGCATCCCTTTGGGACACCGCGTTTTTTCGCCCCGGCCGTCGTCGCGTCGCTGGCCCGATGCAACCGCATCGCGCTGCGCACCGCTTCTCGTCGGAGACGAATAAACGACAGGTGTCGCGATCCACACGAGTTCTTCAACAGCCTGCTAGTGGGACTGATGGTCAGTCCCCATATCAAGCCGCCATGTTAGGGTCGGCCCAAAAGCCCACCGAAGTCAGATCGGTGTCAGCTAAATAGAAGCAGGCCAGCAAGAAAACAGCGGCAACTAAGGTGACCGCCACCCAGCGCGACCATTCGATTTCGCCGATGTGCAGGCCACCGTGTGTGAGCGTCTGTGGCATATGTACCTCCCGTGGATCTGGCCCCGTTCTCGAAACAAGATCAGAGTTCCGACGCTCCAATCAGTTGGTTAGTCCTTAGTACTATTGTGCAGTTTGACCCATTGTGGACAATACGTCAAATTTCACTAGATATTTTGTCCATTCATGAGATCCCGTCCATGCCGACATCATCAACCGCCTCCAGCGAACCTCGCCAAGCATTTGCCCGCAGGCTCAGAGAACTACGGCACACGCTGGGATATACACAGGGTGAACTCGCCCATGCCTTGGGAATCAAAGCGGCTCGCTACAGCAAGTACGAGATCGGGCGGTCTGAAGCGGGTTACGAATTACTCACCAAGCTAAGCAAGCTTACAGGCATCGATCTGAACTATCTCATAACCGGCACAGATTGCGGAGCGCTCCCGGGATCACCTCAAATCGAGGCCCAGTTCGCTCACCTTCTCAAACTGGTCCCCACGCCTGTGGTGATCTTTGACGGGTTTCACAGATTGCTTGACTGCAATCGGCGCTATCGAGAGATGTTTTTTCCAAACTGTCCTAGTCTTGCCAAGAAAGGAACGCCGCTCGGGGTCCTTGCGCGTGCTTGGGGGTACGCTCAAGGATTTTCTGTCGAAGAGATCGAAGAGTTCATTGGCAAACGCCTCGATATCGACGCCTTTCTCTCCAGTCCCGTTGAGCTTCAGGTGGGCAAGAAAGTACTTCACTTCAATGAGACGCTAGAGGCCGATTGCCGCATATCCTTCATCACTGACGTCACCGACCTTCGCCGCTAATTGAGTTGGGGCAGTGGAGCAAAGCACTAGCAGCAGCAAAGCACTAGCAGGCTGTTGAAGAACTCGGTGGGGTCGCGATGCGAGCGGAAATTGAGCGCTGGCAAGGAGCATTGGCGCGCGCTTGGGTTGGCATTTGGGCGGCAAGAACCACAAAAGAGTGGTGGGGCCCCACGTCAAGCCAATGCAACGCACAAGCTGCGAGTTTAACCGCATTGCTCCGTTCCGTGAACAGCCAAGCATGCGTTGTGAGCTATTCCGCCGCCTCCTGATAGCTTTCCATCGGCGGGCAGGTGCAGATCAAATTGCGGTCGCCCGCGACGTTGTCCACCCGACCGACTGGCGGCCAATATTTGTACTCACGTATCGCGCGCAACGGGAAGAACGCTTCCGCCTTGCCATAAGGTTGGGTCCAGTCCTGCAACAGCAAATCGTGCGTGTGTGGCGCATTGACGAGCACATTGTCATCCCGCTCAGCTTCGCCGTTCTCAATCGCGGCAATCTCCTCGCGGATTTGGATCATGGCGTCGCAGAACCGATCCAGTTCCCACTTGGCCTCGCTTTCTGTCGGCTCGATCATCAAGGTACCGGGCACCGGGAACGACATGGTCGGCGCATGGAAACCAAAGTCGATCAACCGCTTGGCGACATCGTCGACGGTGATTCCGCTGCTTTCCTTAAGCGGCCGCAAATCGATGATGCATTCATGCGCCACCCAACCATCCTTGCTTTGATAGAGCACGGGATAATGCGACGCCAATCGCCGGGCCATGTAGTTGGCGCTCAAAATCGCCACCTGCGTTGCCGTCTTCAGACCACCCGCCCCCATCATTGCGATATAGGCCCAGGAAATCGGCAGGATCGACGCCGAACTCCATGGTGCCGCGGCTACTTGCCCGATGGTCCTGCCCTTGCCGGCTGCGGGGTTCACGCCTTCGATAACCACGTGATCCGGCAGGAACGGTGCCAAGTGCTGCCGCACGCCGATCGGCCCCATACCGGGCCCGCCACCGCCATGTGGGATACAAAACGATTTGTGCAGGTTCATATGGCAGACATCGGCACCGAACTTACCGGGCTGTGCATAGCCGACGAGCGCATTGAGGTTTGCCCCGTCGAGGTAGACCTGACCGCCATGCGCATGCACGATCTCGCAAATCTCCTTGATCGCCTCCTCGAAGACGCCGTGCGTCGAAGGATAAGTGACCATGAGGGCGGCAAGGCGGTCCTTGTGCCGGCTCGCCTTTGCCTTCAGGTCGGCCACGTCGACATTGCCATGTTCGTCACACCCAACCACGACCACATTCATGCCGGCCATGACCGCGCTCGCCGGGTTGGTACCATGCGCTGAGGCCGGAATGAGGCAAATGTCGCGCTCGACCTCACCGCGCGATTCTAGATAGGCCTTGATCGAAAGCAGGCCCGCATATTCGCCCTGGCTACCGGCGTTGGGCTGCAGCGACACTGCATCGAACCCAGTGATTTCGGCGAGCCACGATTCCAATTCCTCAAAGAGTTGCTGATAGCCTTGCGCCTGCTCCAGCGGCGCGAAGGGATGCATATTTGCGAAATCGCGCCAAGTGATCGGTATCATCTCGGCCGTGGCGTTGAGCTTCATGGTGCAGGAGCCGAGCGGGATCATGCTGCGATCGAGTGCGATATCCTTGGACTGCAGCCAGCGCACATAGCGCAGCATCTCGGTTTCGCTGTGATAGAGAGAAAAAACCGGATGGGTGAGATATGCACTCTTCCGCTTAAGCTCATTCGGAATAACCGAACCCACCTCGCCGTCGAGTTCGTCGATGGACCAACGCTTGAGTGCGTCGGTGGCAAAACATGTGATGAGGCGCTCCAGATCGTGGCGCCGCGTGGTTTCATCGACTGAGATGCCCAGGTGATCCGGATCCACTACTCTTAAGTTGATGCGCTGCTCGCGAGCACGTGCCGCAATCCGGCTTGCCTGGCCGGGCACTCGCAGTGTGACGGTATCGAAGAAGGCATCGGTCTCCACATCGTAACCCAGCCGGCGAAGCGCTTCGGCGGCAATCCGCGTCATGCGATGGACCCGCCGCGCGATGCTGCGAATACCCTTCGGCCCATGCCAAACGGCATAAAACCCGGCAATAACAGCCAGTAGCACCTGCGCGGTGCAAATGTTGCTCGTCGCCTTTTCCCTGCGAATATGCTGCTCGCGAGTTTGCAGTGCCATACGCAACGCCCGCTTGCCGGCGGCATCCACCGAAACACCAATAATCCGCCCTGGAACCGACCGGCGATATGCGTCCCGCGTGGCAAAAAAGGCGGCATGAGGCCCGCCGTAGCCCATCGGCACACCGAATCTCTGGGAACTGCCGACCACCACATCGCCCCCCCACTCACCTGGCGGCTTGAGGAGCGCCAGGCTCAGAAGATCCGCCGCCACGATCACCAACGCCTTGGCATCGTGCAGGCTTGACGCAACACCCTCAAAATTGTGGAGCTGACCGCTCGAGCCCGGATAGGAAAGCAGCGCGGCGAAGACGTCTTCAGGCTTGAGTTCGGTAAACGGATCGCCAACCGTTATCTCGATGCCGAGCGTACGTGCTCGCGTCCGCACGACGCTAATGGTTTGCGGGTGTGTATCTCGATCGACGAAAAAGACATCGGACTTCGACTTGGCCACGCGCCTGGCCATCGCCATCGCCTCGGCCGCAGCCGTGCCCTCGTCGAGCAGCGAGGCATTGGCAAGCTCGAGGCCCGTCAGATCGATCACCGCCTGTTGGAAATTGAGCAGCGCTTCCAGACGCCCCTGGCTAACCTCCGGTTGATAGGGCGTATAGGCTGTGTACCACCCGGGATTTTCCAGCACATTTCGCAGCACCACCTTGGGCGTGACGGTTCCGTAATACCCCATGCCGATCATCGAATTGAAGACTTGGTTACGCCCGGCCATCAGCCGCAGCGCCCGCAGTGCATCTCGCTCGCTGAGCGCAGCAGGCAACGCCAGATCGTCCAGCATCCGGATCGGGGCAGGCACCACCTTGTCCATGAGTTCGTCAAGGCTCTTGACCCCAACGCTTCGCAGCATCTCCTGCTGCTCGCCGTCGTTCGGACCGATGTGGCGGGGACAGAAACTGTCGCTTAGCTCGAGCTCCTTGAGGGTATTCGTCGGCATCTAAGGCTTCTCCGGTGTGGCGGCGGCGGGCTTGTTCGGCGGC
>JAUVMS010000003.1 GCA_030600135.1 Hyphomicrobiales bacterium
GCCGGACCGCCACCGAGAACGCAGTCGGCACCCTCGTCTTTGGCAACATCGATATAGCCGAGGATTTTTTCATACTGCGGTGGTGTGGTAACCGGGCCGACCTGGGTTTGGTAGTCGCGCGGGTCGCCGAGACGGGCTTCGGATGCCACCGCGATAAGCCGGTCGACGAACTCGTCATGGATGGACTCTTGGACGAGCAAGCGGGAGCCGGCGATACAGGTTTGGCCCGTCGCCGCAAAGATCCCCGAGATCGCACCATTGACCGCGTCATCCATCACGGCGTCGTCGAACACGATGTTGGGCGATTTCCCGCCAAGCTCTAGCGAGACGCGTTTCAGGCTCTGGGCCGCCAATTGATAAACGCGCTTGCCGGTGAGACCGCCGCCGGTGAAGGCCACCTTGGCGACCTTCGGGTGGGTGACAAGCGGCTCACCGACCGCCGCACCATAGCCGGTCACGACGTTGACCACGCCGGCCGGGAACCCCGCCTGTTCGACCAGCTTCATGAACTCCAACAGCGAAGCGGAAGTAAACTCCGACGGCTTGATCACCACCGTACAACCGGCGGCGAGCGCAGGAGCGAGCTTCCAGGAATCCAGCATTAGTGGAGAATTCCAGGGGGTGATGAGCGCGCAAACCCCGATGGGCTCCTTGAGCGTATAGGTGAAAGTATCGGGCTTATCGGTCGCAATAACCGCGCCCTCCACCTTGTCCGCGAGACCGGCGTAGTAATAGTAGGTCTCCGGAAGATAGGTCATCTGCGCGAACATCTCCGACATGAGCTTGCCGTTGTCGCGAACCTCGATCTCGGCGAGATGTTCTGCGTTCTCCTCAATGAGACCTGCCAGACGGCGCATCAGCCGAGCGCGGCCCGCCGGCCTCATGTCTGCCCACTCGCCTTTGTCCCACGCGCGATAAGCGGCTTCGACGGCAAGATCCACATCTTCGGCACCGCACTCGGGAATCAGTGCCCACGGCTCACCGGTGTAAGGATCCTCGGACTTGAAATGCTTGCCGGATGAGGCATTGCGCCACTGACCGTCGATGTAGGTCTGGTAGGTCTGGAGTTCTGCCACGATGATCCTCCCACGGTCTTTGTTGATCTCTTCCCAACCCACGAAAAAAGCGGGTTTGAGTTACGTTCAGTAGCCTCGCACGCTGCGCAAACCAGCGGCGCCATCCTACGTTTTCGCGAGCATATGCTCTTAATGAATTCATACTCTGCAAACAAATCGCCGAAGGAGCCAGTCATTCGGCGGTTCGGTGTCGGTCATGGTCCGGTTGCGACGCGACCTTTGCTCGGTGCGCCTGGTGTGCTCGCGGCGCAGAAATTTCGCTGGACAGGCCATATTTGCATAAGTCAACTGGCCAGTGTGAGGAAAGAACTTCGCAGAAGGAATCTTTCATGAAAGTCGGCTTTATTGGATTGGGCAATGTCGGCGGCAAACTCGCGGGTAGCGTGCAGCGAAACGGTTTTGCGTTGACGGTGCGTGACCTCGATCGCGGTGCCGCACAACCGTTTCTCGACGAGGGCGCGGCGTGGGCCGATAGCCCAAGAGAGATGGCGCAGGCTGTCGACATGGTCATCACGTGCCTGCCGAGCCCCGCGGCCAGCGCCGCCGTCATGGAGGCCGAAGACGGTGTATTGGCGGGCCTTGGCGCCGGCAAGATCTGGGCCGAGATGAGCACGACCGATGAAGCCGAGGTCAAGCGGCTCGGAGCCAAGGTCTCAGCCATCGGTGCAGCGCCTATGGATTGCCCGGTTTCCGGTGGTTGCCATCGTGCGGCGACCGGCAACATCTCCATATTCGCCGGCTGCGAACGGTCGACCTTCGAACGGGCATTGCCCGTCATCAAGGCAATGGGCCGGCGGATCCTGCATACCGGTCCGCTCGGCTCGGCCTCAGTGCTCAAAGTGCTGACCAACTATCTGGCAACGGCCAACCTGGTTTCGCTGGCCGAAGCGCTGGTGACAGCAAAAATGGCCGGCATGGACCTCAACACGACTTATGAGGCAATTCGGATTTCGTCGGGCAACTCGTTCGTGCACGAAACCGAAGGCCAAGTGATTCTCAACGGCAGTCGTGACATCAATTTCACTATGGGTCTGGTGGTCAAGGACATCAGCATTTTCAATGCCGTGGCGGAGCGGGCAGGGGTGCCGTTGGAGCTGGCGCCTTTGCTGGTTGAGATCTTCAAGGACGGTGAGGTGCGTTACGGCGCAAGCGCGTGGTCGCCCAACATCATTCGGCGCTTGGAGGAGGTTTGCGGCGTCGACATCTTGGCTCCTGGGTTTCCGGCCGAAATGGTCGATGATGAACCGGAGGCGCCGGGCTACGAGGTGACGGTCCAGCACGCAGAAGCGAACAGCTAAAGGTGTGGCGATGCGGCAATCCGGCAAATTGGCGGGCACGCGAGGAGCACTGCGATGGGTATCAATGTTGGTGACGTGATCGATCTCGATCGTTATCCCATCCATCAAACAGACTCCGGCGAACACCACGCGCTGGTTGATCGTGTCCGAGGCGATTTGGCGCGTGACGGATGTGCGGTGCTGTCGGGCTTCGTCCGCCCCTCAGCGGTAGCGGAACTGGTGGCAGAGGCCGATCATGTCGCGCCTTTCGCTCATCGGTCATTCAATCGCACCAACGCCTATTTCACCGAGGACGATGAAAGTCTGCCTCATGAGCACCCTGTGCGTCGATTCTATGACCGCTCGAACGCCTTCGTGCCGGCCGACAATTTCGGTCCCGACAGCACGTTGCGGGCAATTTATGAGTGGGAGCCATTTGCCCCGTTTGCCCAGGCGGTTCTGGGAGAGGAGCATTTCTATCGATATGCCGACCCGCTCGCCGATGTGATCATCAATGTGGTGGAGCCGGGTGGCGGATTTCCTTGGCATTTCGATACCAACAACTACACCATTACGCTGGCGATCCAGAATGGCGACGAGGGCGGCCTGTTTGAATATGTGCCCAACCTTCGCACGCCGGAGTTTGAAAACTACGAGGGGGTGAGGGCGGTTCTCGACGCGGAACACAATGGGGTGCGCTCGCTCGCCCTCAAGCCGGGCGATTTGCAGATATTTATGGGGCGCTACTCCTTGCACCGGGTCTCGCCCGTCGGCGGATCGCAGTCGCGCTATGTCGGCATCTATTCCTTTGCCGATGTCCCGGACATGATCGCGCGGGTCGAGCGCACACGCCAACTCTATGGCCGTGTGTTGCCCGTTCACCTCGAACGCGAGGCGGAGGCCCGCAACGATGCCCTCAGGGACTGATCTCGATCTCAGATTTCGCGAGGCCAAAGTGTCGGACTTGGCGGCCATCGTGGCGTTGCTCGCCGACGATCCGCTCGGGCAAAGTCGCGAGGATGCCGGCACACCCATCAACCCGAAGTATCTGGACGCCTTCGCCGCGATGGATCGAGATACCAACCAGTTGCTGGCGGTCGTCGAACTTGCTGGCGACATTGTCGGCTGCCTGCAGCTCAGCTTCATTCCGGGGCTTTCCCGGCTCGGGGCGTGGCGCGGGCAGATCGAAAGTGTCCGCATTTCGTCGGCCCATCGTGGATTGGGCCTGGGGCACACCATGTTCACCTGGGCGATCGAGCAATGCCGGGCACGTGGGTGCGAGCTGGTTCAACTCACAACGGACAAAAAGCGTCCCGATGCGCTGCGATTTTATGAAAGCCTAGGCTTTGTTGCGAGCCATGACGGTATGAAGCTAGCGCTCTAGCGGGCTCACCACACTAAGCGCACCCCCAAAATTTGCTCCGCAAACCCTCACTAATCATGTAGACTGATGAAGAGACGACCAAGTTCAAAAGGTTGTCATGAGGGTTTGACGATCTGAAGCCAACTTTGAGCGTAGTATTTAGAAATACTTGCGATCGGGCAAAGCATGAGGAGAACAGACATGTCTCTTAGCTCGGCATTGGGCAAGGTGGTGTTGTCGGCAGCCGCCATAGGCTTTGTTGCAACAATTTCGAGTGTATCGATCTCGTCCCATAAGGCCTATGCATTCACGACCACGCCGCAGCCGAGTCCGGCGGCGCAGATTTGCAAAAGGTACAAAAAGGGTACGCGCAAATGGAAGCGATGCATCCGGCGCAACTCTTCGAACTCAACAGTCGACGACATCTATTATGCCGGCTATTGGCTTGGCGAAACCGGTGACTACAAGGCCGCGATCGCCGTCCTGAGGCAGGCCGAAGGCGCCAACGACCCCCGTGTCTTAACTTACATCGGCTATTCAACCCGCAAGCTAGGCGACGTGGACGGTGGCATCGGCTATTACATGCGCGCGCTATCGGTCGATCCCAACTACAACAAGGCGCGCGAATATCTCGGCGAGGGCTACTTGCAGAAGGGCGACCTGGCGAGCGCCAAGGGTCAGCTCAACGAGATCGCGGTGCGCTGCGGCGAGAACTGCGGCGAATACGTTGAATTGTTGGAGGAAATTCGCAAGTTCGAGGACCTCCGACAACTCTGAACGCACTTTGAATCCGGGCGCTCGCCGAAATCATCGGCGACATGCCTTGTTGATGATCGTGGAGAAGGTGGCGTCTCGTGCGCCGCTTTTTTTCGTCATCACGCCAGACGCCGGACACTATGTAACTCGTTGGCAGTTTAGCGGTGTGCGAGATCAACAGACGCACTTATCTCATTGCTCCCGCTTGACTTTGCGATTGCTCCTTGCACTCCCCATACACTTGTGTACTGTGAAACAAACACTGTTGTATGGAAGCAGGCGATGCCAGATAGCGCACTGATCGCCAAAGTCGCGGAGCCGGCTGAGGATCAGGCAACATCACAATCCCGTCTGAGCCGTGCAGACTGGCTCAGTGCGGCGATTGAATTGCTGATCGACGAAGGCATCGATGCCGTTCGTATCACCCGCCTTGCGGACAATTTGTCGGTGTCGCGAGGCAGCTTTTATTGGCACTTCAAGGATCGCGACGACTTGCTTGCCGGCCTCATGGGTTTCTGGCGCGAGAAGAATACGGCGGCCGTCGTCAAGGCGGTTGAGGGCGCGCCTTCGCTGGAAGAGGGAATTTTGGCGCTATTCGATGCCTGGACCGATCCGGAGCATTTCGACCCGCGCCTCGATCTTGCCGTTCGCGACTGGGCGCGGCGCTCCGAGGATGTTCGCGCGGCGCTCGAGCAAGCCGATGCAGATCGCGTTCGTGCCATTGCGCGCCTTTATTCGCAATTCGGGTTTGAGGGAACTGCCGCCTTCATCCGCGCGCGGGTAATTTATTTTGCCCAGGTTGGCTACTACGCGCTCGGCATCGAAGAGCCCATGACAGAGCGGGTCGGTTATCTCGAAGCGTACTATGAAAGTTTTACGGGCCGGCAGATCGATGGCGCGACGGCGGATGCCTATCGCAAGCGACATCTCGAAGGGGGTTTTGAGGAAAAATGAACGTTGGTGAACGTGTGGATCGGCGTCGAAGACGACGGCGGCGAGAGCGTGCGGGCGATCAAGCAACGAACGGAATTGCCGGCAACCGGCAGGCCACCTATCTGCGACAACTTCGTAATCCCTATCGGCCCATCGAGCAGTTCAGCGCCGATCAAATCGAGACCATCCACGAAACATCCCTCAAGATCCTGCAAGAGATCGGTCTTCGCGTGCTGAGTCCCGAGGCGTGTGACATCTACCGGCAAGCAGGCGCGGACGTGGACGCCGGCGACAATCGCGTTCGGATGGCGCCTGAATTGGTGATGCGATGCTTGGCCGATGCGCCCGCCGAGGTCCATCTCCAGGCGCGCAATCCAAAGTGTAACGTTGATATCGGCGGCAATGCCGTTGCCATCGGAACGGTCGGCGGGCCGCCGCATTTTTCGGATCTTCAAAGCGGACGCCAGTCCGGAACAATGGCCGCGTTTGAAAATTTCCTCCGTCTGGCGCAGAGCTTCGATGTGATCCACATCGTTGGTCCCCTCGTCGAACCGATCGATGTCGACACAAACGTCCGTCATCTCCACATGACGCGGTCGCAAGTAGCGCTCACAGAAAAAATCCCGTTCGTCTACGCACGCGGTCGTGAGGCCGTCACTGATGCCCTGGAGATTGTTCGAATTGCCCACGGCATGGCGGAAGAGACTTTCGCCGACACACCGGTTTGCTACACCGTGGTCAATGTCAACTCACCGCTTCAACTCGATAACACCATGTGCAAGGGGATCATCGACTTTGCAAAGCGTGGACAGCTTATGGTTTTGACGCCGTTCACGCTCGCCGGTGCCATGGCGCCCGTGACGCTGCCTGGAGCGCTGGCGCAGCAAAACGCTGAAGCCTTGGCCGGCATTGCGTTGTCGCAGCTGGTGCGCCCAGGCGCGCCGGTTTGCTATGGAGGGTTTACGAGCAATGTGGACATGAAGACCGGCGCACCAGCATTTGGCACGCCCGAGTACGTCAAAGCAGCGTTCGCCTCGGGCCAGCTGGCGCGGCGCTACAAACTGCCGTTTCGCTCCTCCAACGTGAATACCTCCAACACACCCGATGCCCAGGCGGCCTATGAGTCGCAAATGGCGCTATGGGGTGCGGTCATGGGGGGATGCAACATCGTGATGCACGGCGCGGGCTGGCTCGAGGGTGGCCTGACGGCGTCATTCGAAAAGTTCATCATTGATATCGAAATGCTGCAAATGTTTGCCAGTCTGATGCAGCCCGTGGCGTTCGACGAAGATGCGTTGGCGATGTCGTCGATACGCGAAATTGAACCCGGCGGGCATTTTTTTGGCACCCAGCATACGCTCGCCCACTACGAGACCGCATTTTACTCGCCATTGCTCTCCGACTGGCGGAACTATGAGACATGGAAAGACGCCGGCGGGATCGACGCAACGACACGGGCGCACATGATCTACAAGGACACGATTGCCAAGTACGAGGCGCCCCCGATGGATGCCGCAGTGAGAACCGAGATTGGCGACTTTATCGCTCGGCGCGAGGCCGAAGGTGGCGCCGATCTCGACAACTAACCCTGATTAGCACCGGGAAGGAATGGTGCGGCAGCACTATTATTCAATTACCGATTTCTCTTGCCGTTCGCCATGGAACTTCTTTCGTATGCTGCGAACGATCCACCAAACGGCAAACACGACGAAGGGGACGGAAAGCGCGGTCAATGTGTCGGTTGACACACCCAGGCCCGGCGCAAAAGCTCCCTTCAGGCCCTTCAAGAGATAGTTGATGAGCCCCACCGCATAATAGCTTACGGCAGCAACGGAAAGCCCTTCGACGGTTTGCTGCAAGCGGAGCTGTTGGTGGGCACGGCGATCCATCGATTTCAGGAGATCGCGATTTTGCTGCTCCAGCTCGAACTGGATTTGCGTGCGCAGCAGCTCGGCTGCTCTGGTCAGTTTGCGTGAGAGGTCGTCTTGGCGCTTCTCGACGGCATTACAGGTCGAGATCGCCGGTGACAGGCGACGAGCAAAAAATCCGGAAATCGTCGAATGGCCAGGAACTGCGGACTCGCGAATGACGTTGAGACGTGATTGAACGATTTCATGTTAGGCACGGCTGGCGCCGAAACGGAACCCGGTCTGGGCCGCCTGCGCCTCGAGTTCCGCAGCAAGCTTGGTCAGTCGCTGTAGCAATCGATGGTTCTCGTCGATCGTGCTCGGCTGGCTGATTTGATTGGTCAGGTCGGCTAGCTCTTCCTCAATCCGGCGCACAATCGGTGCGGCTTGGCGCGCGGGCGGCAAGCCCAACAGCGCCAGCGTGCGATAGGTTTCGATTTCCAGAACACGCTGGACAAGCGCACCGGCGCGAACGTCGTTCATGCCCTTGTCGATGATGAGAATGCGGGTGAAGCCAGCCGGGTCGGCCTGAAAATCCGTCGCGATGCGGGCTTCGCCGCCTTCAGCTTCAATCAGGCACAAGCTACTGGGATCGAACAGACGGTCGATTTGTTCGTCACTGACATCGTCGGACACGATGCTCAAGAGTACGGCGACAAGCAATTCGCCTGACGGTTTGAAGGCGAAATCGGGCGGGGACGAGAACAAGGCGTCGCTCTGGCGTGTCGTGCCCCACCTGCAGGTCGTGAATTCCGTGTGCTGCTCCCAACGCAAATCCCATGACCCAACATCAGCACGCAGATAGCTGTCATAGACCGCCGGTGGCGCGCCACCGGCGGACTTGACGACATTGTGGAGCGCGGCGACGTCGGCGGCTCGTGTCGCGTCATCGCTCAGAAAGGCGAATTGGCAGAACTGTCGGGGCACGCTGATGGGCTCAAATGGCCGGGCATGCAGTTCGCCGATCAGCGTGGCCCTCAGCGCATGCTCTCGCAAGCCGCTTGGCGAACGCGCGGAGACTTCGGGCCGCTCACCGGCTGATGGCGTTACATTCACTTGGACAATCCCACTTTCAACCAATCATCATCCGAAGGTGGTCGCCGCCCGCCAGCGATCAAATCTTGCCATAGTCGCCATGGCGGCCGAGACCGGAGGCAAACCGATCCGCGCCTGCCGCGCCTTCTTGCAAAACCGCCGCAACACCGTTGGACCACTCGACGCGAAGCCCATCGCGAACGGACAGACCATGGGTTTCATAAATCGAGCGCCGATCGGCCAACATGGCAGCTTGCGGGAACCTTGCAATCTCATGGGCCATCTCCTCGGCAGCGGCGCGTGCCTCACCATGCGGCACGACTTTCTCGCAGGCGCCGATCTGATAGCATTCCTCGGCCGGCACCTTGCGTCCGGTGAGCGTAATCTCCATGGCCTTGCCAATGCCGACGAGCCGTGGCAGCCGCACAGTTCCACCGTCGATCAGCGGGATGCCCCAGCGCCGGCAATAAACTCCGATGTAGGCCGATTCCGCCATCACCCTGACGTCGCACCAGAGCGCCAGCTCCATACCACCGGCCACAGCCGGCCCCTCGACCGCGGCGATAACGGGCTTCGAGAGTTCGAGGCGCGACGGCCCCAACGGGCCACGCGGCGCGGCGTTTGCGCCCTGCGGGAATGCGAGTTGGTCAATAAGCTCCGCTTGAAACTGCTCGCGGTCGGTGAGTGTCGCTGCATATTTCAAGTCCCAACCAGCGCAGAAGGCACCGCCCGCCCCCCAAAACACCGCTGCCCGGGCTTCGTCATCGGTATCGAACGCAAGGAAGGCCTCGACCAGCGCGTCACCGGTGGCCGGATCGACGGCATTTCGCGCCTCGGGTCGGTTGTTGATGATGGTCCAAACGTGGCCGTCCTTTACGATTTCTACGGTCATCTTGTTTTGCCCTGGTTTACTTGATGCTTCACCACATGGTGCGGACTTAGGGCCCAACGGGCAAGGGTTATCGCGCGATCGCTCTATCGAAATTCCGACGGCGATTGGTGGTTGTCATTTGCAAACAACAGATCCTCCGACTAAAGAATAATATTGTACAGTTCACAACTCTACCATCACTTAATCAATGACCTCGAGCTAACAATACTTTCCGTTTGCGCAATATTTTCCATGTACTCAACACTTTTTCTTTGATTTATTTAAATCACTTCATCAGTCAAGCATTTCACCCGGCGTTTGGCTGATTTTTTCTGACCGAACTCTTCATAACCCTCGACGAGACCTATGCGCTCGTCGGTGGCGCACGAAACAGTAGCCGTGCCTTTGCATTCTTGGGAGGAAGCCTATGCACTTGTTGAGTCACATTACCTCGGTCGCGTGCAGAACTGTGCTTGCGGCAGCTGGGGTGTTGATATGTGCAGCGGTCGCTGCAACCAGTACGCAAGCTCAGGACAAAAAACCGAACATCCTTGTGATCTGGGGCGACGATGTCGGTCAGTCCAACATTAGTGCCTACACCTTTGGCGTGGTCGGATACCAAACGCCAAACATCGACCGGATCGCCAAAGAAGGCATGAAGTTTACCGATTATTATGGTGAGCAGAGCTGCACCGCGGGGCGATCGTCCTTCATCATGGGCCAGAGCGTGTTCCGCACGGGGCTGAGCAAAGTGGGATTGCCCGGCGCCGAGCTCGGCATACAGCCAGAGGACCCGACCATCGCCGGCCTCTTGAAGGCACAAGGCTATGTGACGGGCCAATTCGGCAAAAACCATCTGGGCGACAAGGATGATCATCTGCCGACCAATCACGGCTTCGATGAGTTTTTCGGCAACCTCTATCACTTGAATGCTGAAGAAGAGCCCGAGAACGAGGACTACCCGAAAGATCCCAAATTCCGCGAGCGCTTTGGCCCGCGAGGGGTCATCAAGTCGTCGGCCGGCGGCAAGATCGAGGACACCGGTCCGTTGACGAAGAAGCGCATGGAAACGGTCGACGACGAGACCGTGGACGCAGCGATAAATTTCCTCGACAGGGCAAGCAAATCGGACAAGCCGTTCTTCCTGTGGTGGAACGGAACGCGGATGCACTTCCGCACCCATGTGAAGGACGAGTTGCGCGGTATTTCGGGCCAGGACGAATATGCGGACGGCATGGTCGAGCACGACATGCATGTCGGCAAACTGTTGAAGAAGCTCGACGACCTCGGTATCGCGGACAACACGATTGTGTTCTATTCGACCGACAACGGGCCACACTACAACACCTGGCCGGATGCGGCGGCGACACCGTTCCGAGGTGAAAAAAATACAAACTGGGAAGGTGGATGGCGGGTGCCGGCGGCTGTGCGCTGGCCTGGCAAGATCAAGGCTGGTTCAATCTCCAACGAGATCATGCATCATATGGACTGGTTGCCGACGTTCCTGGCGGCAGCCGGTGTCTCCGACATCAAGGAGCAGCTCACGAAGGGCGGTGTGAAAGCAATCGGCCGCGACTACAAGGTGCACCTGGATGGCTACAACTTCCTACCCTACCTGACCGGCCAGGCCGAAAAGGGCCCGCGGGACGAAATCTTCTACTTTTCGGATGACGGCGACCTGACGGCGCTGCGCTACCAAGATTGGAAGCTGATATTTATGGAGCAGCGAGTTAGGGGGACGCTCAAAGTTTGGGCCGAACCGTTCGTACCATTGCGCATTCCGCTCATATTCCACTTGCGCCGGGATCCTTATGAACGGGCTCAGGTTACCTCAAACACCTATTATGACTGGCTGATCGATCGCGCCTACCTGTTGGTGCCAGCGCAGGCTTATGTCGGGAAATTCCTGGAGACATTCAAGGAATTCCCCCCTCGCCAAAAACCGGCAAGCTTCTCACTCGATCAGGTAATGGAAAAACTGTCCTCACCGGCGGGTGCGCAATAGACGAGACGAACCAAGTCGCATCCGCACAATAACAAGCGCCGCCCTGCAAAACGGGGCGGTGTTTCTTTTCCGCGCTGGAGACTGCCGGGCAAGAAGGCCATTTTTGAGGTCCCGGCCACAAGAAAGGATGTGTCAGTCCGGCCGTACTCGCGAGTTCCAAATCCGCACGGTCCGGTCGGTGCCGACGGAAACCAGTTGGCGCCCATCACCGAAAAATGCGATGGCCTTGACGGCGCCCGTGTGGCCTTCATAAGTGTGGAGTAGGCGGCCACTGGCGACATCCCACAACCTGATCGTGTGATCGGCACTCGCCGATGCCAACATGTGCCCGTCGGGCGTGAAGGCGACGGCGGTCACTGCCGCAGAGTGACCATCAAGCGTGCGGAGCTGTTCCGGTGTCGAGGCCGCCCAGAGTTTGATCGATTTGTCCTCGCCGCCCGAGGCGATCATTCTGCCGTCCGTGGTTATGGCAACCGCCATAACGTCATCGGTATGGGCATGGACGGTGCGAATGACCTGGCGTCGACGGGCGTTCCAAAGCTTGACGGTGTCGTCTGAGCCGCCGGTCACCAGATATTTTTTCTCCGGTGCATAGGCGACGGCGTTGACGGATGCCGTGTGACCTTTCATCGAGCGGCGGGTGCCGCGGCGCGTGTCCCAGAGCCTGACACGAGTGTCCCCGCTAACCGAATAAAAGCGCGAGGAAGCGCCGGCAAAGACTGTGTCGAAAACCGGTCCGGTGTGGCGCTTGTAGGTGGCGAGTTTGCGTCCGCGTCGGACGTCCCAGAGCACCAGCGCGCCATCGCCACGGGCGACAATCAGTCGGCCATCCACAAGGTCGATGGCGTTGATAGGGCCTTTCGCGTCCGAAATCGTTCGCACGATCTCGGCTGATTGCGCATCCCACACAATTGCCGTGCCATCGCTGGCGGCCGTGACGATGCGTCTGCCATCCTTGGATATCGCGACAGCGCTGATCGGCGCCTTGTGACCTCGCATGACGCGCTCGAGGCTAACGTCCGTCAGGGCCGAGGGGGCAATGCCGGCGCCGATGAATGAGCCTTGGCCAAGCTTTGCCGTCCACTGTGGCGCGTAGACTAAGGCTGTGACGATGCCCGCAATGATCACCGCACGAGTCACCAATTTGCCCGTTGCGCGCCTGATGCTCGTGGCGGTTTTGCCCCGTGTGCCTGCCCGTTTCGGTTTGGACCGCCGCGCCCGAGTTCGCGCAGGAGCCGGTTTTTCGACCGCTCGTCGACCACGGGCCCGCCGCGCTGGTTCGCGTTTCTTCGCGCGATCGGATTTTTTGTCCTTTGCCCGTAAGCCTGGAGTTCCTTTCGGCTGATCTTGAACTGCTTTTTGCTGATCCGCTGCCGTGGCTTTCGCGGGCGGAGGCCGTTCGTTCACGGCTTTAGCTTTGGCACGCTCGGCAGCGCGAGCCGCCATGCGTCGCTCGCACCTGAGCTTGCGGGCGAGGGCGATTTGCGCGGGAAGACCGGCCGCCCACGTCCTGGCGCGATTGACGACCTGCGGCGTTTCAAGAGTTGGCCTGCGCCAGTTCTTTGCGCTTTGCGCCCGTTTCGCGAGCCTCTCGCCCACCGCGGCGAAAAACACGCTACTGGCAGCAACGACCGCCTCGCCGGCGCCCGCGCGGGGCTTAGTACCGGGATCACCGGCAATGGTCGCGTCCGGTTGAGGCGCCTTCGCGGCCGCGCGCTGGATGGGCCGGCGCCAGACCAATGGGGCAGGCGTCTCGGTTTCAATCTTGCGCGTTTGGGCGACCGGAGCTTGGCGATCGGTCTTTGCCCTCGTTGCCTTGTCTCTCCCTGCACCGTCACCAAGCGCGCCCGCAGCGGCGGCGAGCCCGCCCTTGCGTCCGCGAACCTTTTTCGTCTTGGCCACTGTCAGCGGCGTCTGATCGGGTGACTTCGCGGCCGGGCGTGGCATGTCTATGGGCCTTGCCGCGACACCAAACAGTTCAGTGCGCCACGCGACGATGGACGGCGGGCGAGCGTTGGCCTGCAGTGCTAGCCCGTGATCGATCGCAGCGAGGAAGCCAGGACGATAATCGCCGCGAGATGCAGCGACTGCTGCCGGTGCCATGTCGGCGCCCGACATGCGGGTTGGTGCATCGAGCGGGCGATTGAGCGTCACCGCATGATAGAGCGTCGCCGCGAGCGAATAGATGTCGGTCCACGGCCCCTGCTGCTGGCCTTCGGTGGTATACTGCTCGAACGGTGAGTAGCCGGGTTTTACGATGGCACTGATGGTTCGGGTCTGCTTGGCAATGTCGCCGCGGGCCGAGCCGAAATCGATTAGAACTGGCGTGCCATCGGCGCGGATGATGATGTTGTCGGGTGCAATATCGCGATGCAGGAAATCGTTTTTGTGAAGCAGCTGGAGCGCTTCGAGGAGCGGTTTCAGTATGGCGTCGAGTTCATCTTGCAGCGGTGGGCGACCGAGTTCGGTGAGCCACTCCTTGAGGCTGCGTCCCTGCTCAAACTGGAGCACCATATAGGCGGTGTTGTTGGCGCGGAAGTATCGAAAAACGCGCGCGATGTTTGGGTGGTCGAAGCGGGCAAGCGTTTGTGCTTCCTCGATAAATCGCTCGAGGCCGATGGTGTAGTCCTTCTCGTAGGCCGCCGACCTGAAGCGGACAACGGAATCGTTCTCGCGGGCGGCGAAATCGCTTGGGAAATATTCCTTGATGGCCACGCTGCGGTTGAGCGGCACCTCCCTTGCGAGATAGGTGATGCCAAAGCCGCCGGCGCCTAGGACGCGTTTGATCCGATAGTCGCCAACCAGCTCGATGCCAGTGGGCAAGGCCAGGAGGTTTTCCATCTTCCCCGATCGTTCCCCGGTCACCAGGTCATTGAAAAACAACCCGATTGAACGGCCCTCTGAGCCACGTCCGACAGCCGTATTGAAGCGCACCGGTGGCGTGGTCCGGCCGAATCGCGAGCATTACTGACAAGAAGAAATGGCCGAACTATGAAACCGCCATTCAATTGGCGAGGCTCGCACCGTTGTCTCAAGGGTCAGGCGCGGCCCGCAAGTCGCCTCGAGCTCAAATTACGATATTTTTTTGCGCGGAGCCGGCACCGCCACAAGTTTGCCCTCAGATGAGCACATGCTGCTCAAAGAATCGTTGTGGGAACAGGGCTCGCTAAATCCTGAGTATGCAGATGGATACTGCGGGACAGCTCGAGCCCACGGGCGTAGAACTTCGCCAAGTTCATCAAATACGGCCTCTGTGAACGAATTGTGGCCAGGGCGACGAGCTTGACAGGGCGGTGGATCACAAAGCGGCGACGGGGTGTCGTCGGTCACTGGAGGACAGAATGCCGGGGGATATCGGATCAAAGGCAAGGCCAGCTTCCTTGCGCGACGCACTCAACGCGCTCAAGCGCCGGGACGCGGAACAGCCCGACGACGAGGCAACGGTCATATTGCCCGCCACCCAGAGAATTGAGCAGCCGGCGCCCTCCGCAGTGCCACCTCAGGTCCAAGCCGCCAACTCGACAGTGGAAGGTTACCCGCCGCAAATTGAGGCTGCTCCGGCGACAAGCGGTGCTATAACGTCCGTAGGCGTTGCAAATGTTGGCGCGGCACACCATCAGTCCGCCCCCGGCAAGGGAGTGGCGCGAGATGGTTCGCCCGTGCCTCAAACGCTAGAAAAGTTGTCGGCACATGCGGCTGCGCCATCGGCTCATCGCGAAATGGCGTCGGCACATGGCGAACCGATGGAAAAACAAACACGTAGAGGGCAACACGACGTTATGACACAGCCTAAAACGCAAATCGTGCGCGGTCCGCGCCGGCCGACACGGACCGATTTTCATCAAGAGCCGGTGGTGGGCTGGTTGGTCGTCATTGGCGGTCCGGGCCTCGGTGCGTTTCGCCCGCTGTTTGAAGGCAACAACACAATCGGGCGTGCCGAGACGCAACGTGTATCGGTGAACTTTGGCGACGATACAATTTCAGGCGAGGAGCAAGCTTTTGTTCGCTACGATGCTAGTGATCGAGAATTCCTCTTTGTCCCCAACTTGGCGAAGACGAACGTTGTTTCGATTAATGAGGTCAAGCCCACGTCGGCGGTGAAACTGGCGCCTATGGACGTCATCACGATGGGCAAAACCCAGCTCGTCTTTGTTCCGTTCTGTGGCGAGGAATTCGATTGGTCGGAGCTTGCCGATCTCGAGGGATGATTGAGCATTACGCCCACGCCAGCCACGCGATCAAGGGTGGCCGCGAATACCAAGAAGACAGCTGCCTGTTCGGGCTCGTCGGTCGGCAAATGCATAGCGACGAAGCTGTGGCCGGCGACGGCGCGCTGATTGCCGTGCTGGCCGACGGCATGGGTGGCCATGTTGGTGGCGCCGAGGCGAGCCGGATTGCCTGCCAGGCTTTTCAATCTCGTTTCGAGGCGTCGGAGGGAGCTTACCGAGACCGGCTAGGTTTGTCTCTCGATGCGGCGAACGCCGCAATAGGTGCAGGCGTTGCCAACGATCCGACGCTCGATGGAATGGGCTGTACTTTGATTGGCGTATTCTTCGACGCCGAGGGTGTCCAATGGGTCAGCGTCGGCGACTCGCCGCTCTATCTGTTCCGCGAGGGCGGGATCTTTCGCCTGAACGACGACCACTCGATGGCGCCATTGCTCGACGACCTGGCGAGCCGCGGCCTCATGGATCGGCGAGAGGCGCGCGAATCCCCGCGCCGACATCAGCTGCGCTCTGCCCTCACCGGGCGACCGGTCGAGCTCGTTGATCTGCCTGAAAACGGAGTGCTGCTCCAAGATGGCGACTGGGTCATTTTGGCGAGCGACGGACTCGACACATTAACGGATCGCGAACTCGAAGCCGTACTCGCCCAGCATCGCTGCGCAACGCCGGAAGAAATGGCGCAGGCGCTGATCGCCGCGGTCGAGGCCGTCGGTGATCCGTTTCAGGACAACACCACGGTCATGGCGATAAAGGCAATTCCCTCCCCACTGTCATCAGGCGACGGAGAGAACGAGACACTGCGCACCGTCCCGCTCACCTGGCGAAATCGTCCTGGTTCATGAGATTGCCCACCGAATCAACTTTCGGGAGAGTTATGCGGGATCTGAGCGAGCAACCGAACGCGATAGACGGTCGCACCAATCACTTTGAGGCATTGCCGCTCGACTGGCGAAGCTGATGCTCGAGCCAGGCAAAAACGGTGCGGACCTGGCCATTTGGCAATGCGTTTCGAGGCTCATAGAGAAAGATGCCATCCTCGAATTCGAAGCTGATATCCAGCGGGCGGATCAGCGTGCCATCCTCGAGCAAGCGCTCGATGGAATGGCGCCACCCCAGCGCAACGCCCTGGCCGGAGATCGCGGCCTGCAACAGGACGGCGTAATTGTTGTATGTGCGCAGCGATGCAGCAGGGCCCAGTTCCTGGCCAAAGTGATCAAGCCAATCGTGCCAATCGATCCAGTGGTAGGCGTCGTCGCGCAGGCTGAGTAGAGCGCTGTCGGCGAGTTTGGCGAGATCGAGCCGGCCGCCGACGCGCTCCAGATAACTCGGGCTGCAAATTGGAAACACCTCCTCGCGCACACTAATGGAAGGGGTGAAAACGTTGGACGTGCGCGGGCTTGTTTGCAGGCCCAGGTCGAATGGTTCGGAAACGCGATCAAGCGTCTGATTGGATGAGATCACGCGGACCGTAATATCCGGGTAGCGCTGCTCGAAGAGGGGCAGGCGCGGGACGAGCCAATAGGCCGCCAATGAAAGCTCGCAAAAGACCGTGACGCCGCGCTCCTCGCCACGCTGGCGTGCACCGAGCGTGGCGAGGGCCAACGACTTGAGACCGGCGGCGACCTGGTCGAAATAGCGTCGCCCATCCTCGGTCAAGATCACCGAGCGATGGCGCCGCTCAAAGAGCATTACGCCCAGGTTCGCTTCGAGCAGCTTGATCTGCCGGCTGACGGCTGCTTGCGTGACATTCATTTCCTCGGCGGCAGCCGTAAAACTTTGCAGTCTCGCGGCCGCCTCGAAGTGCGTCAGCGTGGTCAGTGGCGGCAGCGCGTGTCGTAACTTTTCCATAACAATTGGTTATGTGAACGAAAAAGAACTCGTTTGTACAGCCTAACGAAATTGGCCATCATGCCCAATCAGAAATGATTCAAGTTGGATTACGTTGACGGGCGATCATCCAATTTCAGTGATGCTGACGCCGCGTGACCACTTCATGGCGCTTACGGGTTTGCTAGCAATCGGCGAACGAATGCATGCTCCCCACTGATTAGCCGAGGAAAGACATCATGACAGAGGCGAGATCAGTCGACAGTGGACGCAGACGTCGCAGCGGCGGGCGCGAGGCGCGGCGCGAGCTGAGATCGCAGCCCCTGACGCGTGACGCAGCGCCGGTGCGCGGCGGGCTTGCCGGCGGGCAATTTCGCGCGCTCGACGATGCGGCAATGGCAAAGATCAATGGAGCGGTCCTGCAAATCCTCGAGGAAATCGGCTTTGCCGACCCCATTCCCAGCTGCGTCGAGGCGTGCACCGGCGCAGGAGCCATCTATGAGGAGGGGCGCCTCAAGTTCCCGCGCGCGCTCGTCGAAGACGTGATTGCCAACGCTGCCCGGCACTTCGTGTTGCATGGGCAAGACCCCATCCACAATATCGAGCCGCGCGGACAAAAAGTCTACTACGGCACGGCTGGCGCGGCGGTGCATTTGGTCGATCTCGAAACTCGGACTTATCGGGAGTCCTATCTCAAGGATATCTATGACGCGGCGCGGGTCGCTGAACAGATGGATAACATCCACTTCTTCCAACGACCCATGGTGGCCCGCGACATGGAAGATCCTCGCGATCTCGACCTCAACACGGTCTACGCCTTGGCCTCCGGCACGACCAAACACTTGGGCGCCAGCTTCACGCTGGCGGAGTACGTCGACGAGACGCTGCAAATGCTGCATCTCATGGCCGGTGGCGAGGACAAATGGCGGGCGCGGCCATTCCTGTCGCAATCGAACTGCTTTGTCGTGCCGCCGCTCAAATTTGCCGAGGATGCGTGCGGCTGTCTCGAGGCGGCGGTCAGGGGTGGGATGCCCGTTCTGCTGTTGTCGGCGGGCCAGGCCGGGGCGACGGCGCCCGCGGCCATCGCCGGCGCGGTGGTGCAGGCCGTTGCCGAAGTGCTGGGCGGGCTCTGCTATGTGAATGCATTGAAACCGGGCCATCCGGCAATCTTCGGGACCTGGCCGTTCGTCTCCGATTTGCGCACCGGTGCCATGTCCGGTGGCTCGGGGGAACAGGCGTTGCTGACATCGGCGTGTGGGCAGATGGCGCAATTCTACGACCTGCCCGGGGCGTCGGCGGCTGGTATGGCCGATTCGAAACTGCCTGATGTGCAAGCGGGTTACGAGAAAGGCATCACCAATGTGATGGCCGGGCTTGCTGGGCTCAACATGGTCTATGAATCGGCCGGAATGCACGCCTCGCTGCTCGGCTTTTGCCTCGAAAGTCTCATCATCGACAACGACATGCTGGGGCAATGCTTGAGGTGCGTGCGCGGCATCGAGGTGAGCGACGATGCCTTGTCGATCGAGAGCATACGCCAGGTTTGCCTGGAAGGCCCTGGCCACTACCTGGGCCACGACCAGACGCTCTCGCTGATGCAGACCGAGTATGTCTATCCTGCCATCGGCAACCGCATGAGCCCGAAGGAGTGGAACGAGGCGGGCAAGCCCGATATTGTCGAGACCGCCATCGCCAAGAAGCAGGAACTGCTCAAGAACTTTTATCCGAGGCATATTCCGAATTCTGTCGATGCAAAAGTTCGCCAAGGCTTCGGCATCAGATTGCCGCGGAGCGACATGACAGCCTCGTAAGTGCCGTAGGCTATTCGGCGCCCCGCCTAGCACGGCACAAAAAACGTGCAAAATCCGTGTTCCAAGTGGCGCTAATAGCCCAGCACAACGCCCCCGGCATCGATACTGCGATCGGGGAGTGAAATTCGCATCAAATCCTCTGCGATAATAACCGGGCCCTTGTAGTGCGGGCGAAGATCGGCCAGTAGTTGCTGCTTGTCGAACAGCGGGGGAACGAAATGCGTGAGCGCCAGCGCCTTAGCGTCAGCGCGGGCCGCAATCTTTGCGACTTCGTCAACGCCGGTGTGATAGCTGGCGATCGCGCCGATGGTCTCGGCGGAGCGCTTGGCCCCCTCGGGCAACATATGGCGATGGACGAAGACCTCATGGAGCAGCAGGTCGGCGCCACGAGCGGCCTCGACAATGGCCTCGCATGGTGCGGTGTCGCCGCTGAAAACGAGGCGGGCATCGTCGGTCTCGAAGGTGAAACCGAATGCCGGATTGATCGGGCCATGGTCTACCAGGATGGCGCTGACCGTGAGACTGCCAGCCTTCAGAACCGACCCCTCGCTGAGCGGGCGCGGGTCAACTTCGAGCCCCGCCGTTTCCCCGCCCCGTTGCTCGAAGGCGATGCGCAGCTCGCGCTCATCCTTCCAGGCCGACATCTGCGCCGCCATGTGACGGTGCACTGTGTCTGGCGCATAAACGATCCAAGGACGATTGCGGCCCTGATGCCAGCTCGAGACAATCAGCTGGTAGAAATCGACAAGGTGGTCGGAATGGTAATGGGTGATGAGCAGGGCATCGATGTCCGCGCCGCTCGAGCCAGTCGCGACCAGCTGTTGGGTGACGCCAGAGCCGCAATCAACGAGCAACGTCTGGCCGCCCGCCTCGATCAGCTGTGCCGGACCGTGCCGTTCGGGATGGGCGACCGGGCAGCCGGTACCCAGAAGTGTGATACGAATGCTCATCGGCCTTTTTCGTTGCCATGACCCAATCCGAGAGTGCACGAATAAACCATGACTGAAAAGCAATACGATATTCGAGCCGCAATGGCCGATGATGCCGATGCTGTGCGTCGATGCGCGGAACAAGCCTACGCTATGTACGTTGCCCGCATAGGCAAGAAACCGGCGCCGATGATCGCCGACTTTGCCGGACAGATTGCGAAAGGTCTCGTGCACGTGGTCGAGTGCGCCGGCGATGTGGCAGGCTTTATCGTGCATTTCGCAAACGACGATCACTACTTCATCGAGAACGTTGCGCTCCGCCCCGAGCATCAGGGCCACGGTCTCGGCCGAAGATTGCTGCGGTTTGCCGAAGCAGAGGCACAACGACAAGGCTTTGGGCGAGTCGAGCTGTATACCAACGCGGCCATGACGGAGAATCTCGAGTTCTATCCGAGGCTCGGCTATGTGGAGTTCGAGCGCCGACATGAGGCGGGCTTTTCTCGGGTCTACTTTCGCAAGGAGCTTGCGCCAATTGCGCCGTCCCATTGACGGCCCCAGGCCAGCATCACGGCGAATGATCGAGCAAAAGCTTGCATGAGTGCGCGGCTGATGCCGGATGCGAGATCGTTGGGGCGACAAGGTGCTGGCCCCACCAGCAGCAGCAAGTCGGGACAATGCATAAGACAGTGAGGCAAGGCCGGTGGATACATCACTGAGCGGGCGCCGTGCGGTGGTGACCGCAGCGGCTGGCGGTGCCGGCCTGGTTATCGCCAATTGCCTGGCCGAGGAGGGAGCAGAAGTCTTCGTGTGCGATGTAGACGAGGGCGCGCTAGCGGTGCTGCCGGCGAAACTTCAGGGCAGCAAGGTCGACGTCGGCGATCCTGAGGCCGTCGATCATTGGCTCGAACCCATTGTCGCCGACGGTGTCGACATCCTCGTTAATAATGCCGGCATCGCAGGTCCCACCAGCGCAGTCGAGGATATATCGACCGCGGATTGGCGCGCCTGCATGGATGTCGGGCTCGACGGTCATTTCCATTGCACACGTCGGGTTGCTCCAGCGATGAAGACGGCTCGCTCCGGGGCCATCGTCAACATTTCCTCCACCGCCGGGTTGATGGGGCTGCCCAACCGAACGCCTTACGTGGCGGCGAAATTTGGGGTCATCGGCTTTACGAAGGCGCTCGCCATGGAACTCGGCCGCTACGGCATCCGCGTCAATACAATCGCGCCCGGATCAATCGTCGGCGAACGAATGGAGCGGGTCATTGCCGCCCATGCCGAAGCAGACGGCATTTCGAGTGAGCGGGTCCGCGCCATGTACAAGCAAGGGGTCTCCATGGCGACATTTATCGAACCTCAGGAAATTGCCGACATGGTCGTATTTTTGTGCTCCGAACGGGGCCGCCACATCACCGGTCAGGTGATCGCGGTCGACGGCGGCACGGAGACGCTTTATCCTCGATCTGTATGAATTAATCATTTGTTTTTAATATATAAAATAGGCAATATTAAACCTGGGTCACCCCACAGGTCACCAATTTTTGGCGGGTCACCAAGCCCCCAAACCCCAGAACCGGCCAAACCTTCCCCCAACACTCAGTAGGGTCGAGCAAGTGACGCGGAACTATTGCGCGCCCCTGTTGGTTTGTCGCGGCTTCGCGTCACTCAGCTACATCCACAAGGTGGCGCAATGGATCGAGGAGTAGGACGTCTTCACGCACATCGTCTACTTCGGGGATCACGATCCAAGTGGCGTTCTGATCGATCCGGCGATCGAGCGCCGCCTCGAAGAGCTGCTGCCCGACAACGAGTTCGAGGTACGCAGGGTTGGGCTCACGCCAGCCATGATCAAAGAGTACGGGCTGGAAGGTAGTCTGCGTTCGGTCGATGACCTGCCAGAGAAGATAGACAACCGGCATCTCAAACAGTGGATCGAGCGCTATGGCGAGGGCCACAAGGCCTGTGAGTTGGACGCCCTGCCGGTGAAGGTGCTGCGCGGATTGATTGAGGACGAGAAAAGACATCAAGGCCACCGAAGAGGCACAGGAGCGGGACATACA
>JAUVMS010000007.1 GCA_030600135.1 Hyphomicrobiales bacterium
CTCAGAATTGTCGTGTTTCGGGGCGATGGCATCGGCAAAGAGGTGATCGACGCAACAATCGCGGTGCTCGAGGCAACGGCGCGACGAGTGGGCGGCTACGCGCTGTCATACGACCACCAGTTGGCCGGCGCCGAGCACTATCGTCACACGGGCACGGACGTTACGGACCAGGCCTTCGAGGCCGCCCGTGATGGTGACGCCATCCTGCTGGGGGCGATTGGGCTACCGAGCATTCGCTATCCTGATGGCACCGAAATCTCTCCTCATCTGCGGATGCGCGAGGAGTTTGGTCTCTATGCGGGCGTCCGCCCCGTCAAGGCCTACCCGAATGCGCCGCGACGGCTTGTCGATGAACGCGCCCAAGAGATCGATCTGGTTATCTTGCGCGAGTCCACCGAGGGACTCTTTCACACCCACGGCCGCGGCGAAGTGATCAACGACAGCGAAGCCCGCGAGACGCTTTTGATTACGCGGGAAACCTCGCAAAAGCTGTTCGACTTCGCCTTTCGCCTAGCCGAACGACGCAAGGCGCGCGGCGGCAAGGGTATGGTCACCTGCGTCGACAAAGCCAACGTCTTTCGCGCGTTCGCGTTTTTCCGCAAGATTTTCGACGAATGCGCCACCCACCATGGATCGATCGAAGCCGGCCACAACTATGTCGACGCTCAGGCGCTCGACCTCATCCGACGCCCCTGGGACTTCGACGTCTTGGTGACCGAAAACATGTTTGGCGACATACTCTCAGACCTCGCCGGCGGTCTGGTCGGTGGTATGGGCATGGCATCGTGCGCGGAAATCGGCGATCACCATGCCCTCTTTCAGCCCGCCCACGGCAGCGCCCCCGATATTGCCGGCCAAGGAATTGCCAATCCTCTGGCGGCCATCCTTTCGGGCGCACTGATGCTCGATCACCTGGGCGACAAGCACGGCATCGACCAGCTTGCGACGGCGGGCGCATTGCTTGAAAAGGTGGTGCACGACGGCTTCGCAGGGCGCCGATTTTTGCCGATGGAGTTTGCTGGTCCCGACGACACAGCCGCGACGGTCAAGGCTCTCATAGAGATCATTTCCGAGACAACATGCCCCTGACCAAGTTATTGCGGAATTCAAATATCTAATTTTCGACACGAATCATGTAGAAAAATAGTTATTATGGAATTGTACTTAGAGTATAGTCGGAATGAGTAAAAGAAATCGAATTGAGAGTTAGAACAACGTATTAGTCATAAGTAATCAACAACTCCATCACAGGCACACAAGACCTTTCTGGCAACAGTTCGCCATGCAGTGATAAAAGGGACGTGGCTGCGCGAATTTGGGGGGAGGCCATCATCTTTTTTCGTGCTTTGAGCGTGATGCGCCGTTGCATTGGCGATGCATCACCAGGATCTCTACGCGCGGGTCGGATTGTGATCGGCGTATGCTTTTTCGGCATTGCGCTGATGCTCGATCCGTTGTCGGCGGTCCGAACAATTTCATCGGCACTCGAGCTTGATCCTGACGTTATCCGGATCGAGACGACACAGGCCCGCGCCGGAACAATGACGGCCGAGCAACGTCGTGCCGAATACAAGAGGCGTCAACGCGCCGCCAAGGCCGCGCGAGAACGAGCTAAGCGCGAGCAGGCAAGGCGGGCAAAAGCCAAGCAAGCGCGCGCAAAACGCGATAGGGCGAGGCGCCAGCAAGCCAAGCGACAGCAGCAGAAACGTCGTGCACAACAGCAAAAGAAACGCGCAGCGGCAAAGCGTGCCCAGCAACGCAAGCGTGCTCAGGCCAAGAAGGCGCAAGTCAAGAAGCGTGCCCAAGCGAAAAAACGCACTCAGACAAAGAAGGCGCAAACGCGAAAGCGAGCCCAAACAAAGAAGGCACAGGCGAAGAAGCGAGTTGAGGCAAGGAAAGCGGCAAAAGCTAAGAAGGCCGCACGGGTCGACAAGGATCGCAGCCGGACCAAGCGCGCTCATGCCAAAAAGAAGGCTGATGCGGCCAAGAACCGTCAAACTGGCAAAACCGTTGTGCCCACCGGCGGCGCCAACGACGGCAGCGAGATCGAGACCGTGAAAGAAAGCGAAGAGCAATCAAACGAGATTGATGTCGCCACCGAAGATGAGCAAGCCAGCGAAAGCGAGCCGGGTAACAAAACCGCCAAGGACCAAGACGACGAAAGAGACGAGGAACGTGACGAGATCGTTGTCGAGGCGAACCCTGTACCGAGCACGCTCGTCGAACTTATCGGCACACTGATTTCGCCAAAGGCTCCCAAGGCTGCCGAAGAAACCGACCGCGCCGCCGAACCTGAGACCAGGGTTGTTCTTCCGGACAGGGACAACCCACCCGCTGCGCAGCCCATTGCGACGAAATCGGCTGAAGAAAGCTCGATTCCGACCCCGATCCCCACGACAAAGAAGAAGCGCCGCTCGTCATCGGGCTGGAGCATCGGTTTCGGTGGGACAAAATCATTCAAACAGCACGAAGTTCTCGCACTCAACGCAAACGCTGCCACCTTGACAAAGGCCAGGCGATTGGGCTTTCGCCTTGCCTCGAAATCCAACTTTCCAAACCTTTCGGTTGCCGTTGCCCAGTTGAAGACACCGGAAGGCATGTCGGCCAAGCAAGCCCGCCGACTTCTGGCCACCGAGATGCCGCGCAATGGGTTTTCGCTGAACCATACCTATCGCGTCGCAAACCACGACACATGCGATGGCAACCGCTGCTTCGGGACAGCTGCAATTGAATGGCGCGACGAACTGGCCCGTTGCAGCCATGGACTAAAGATCGGTGTGATCGACACCGGTCTCGATCTTGCGCACCGCACGTTTACCGGTCGACGCATCCATGTCGGCGAGTTCATTCAGGCTGGTCGACCGAAGGGAACCACGGATCATGGCACCGGCGTTGTTGCCCTCCTTGCCGGCCATCCCGATAGCCACACCCCAGGCTTGCTGCCCGAAGCCGAGATTTATGTCGCCGACGTGTTTCACGAGGACAGCTCTCGTGAACCAGTGGCCGACACCGTTAGCCTCTTGAAGGCCCTCGATTGGATGAGCGCCTGGCAAGTCAAAATCATCAACATGAGCATTACCGGGCCCAAGGACGTATTGGTTGAAAAGGCGATCCATAAACTGACGGCCAAAGGCACGATCATCGTCGCGGCGGCGGGCAACAACGGCCCGCATGCCCCACCGCGATTTCCTGCGGCTTACGATCCGGTTGTCTCCGTGACCGCGGTCGACAAGCGACTGCGCGTCTACCGCCATGCCAATCGCGGCCATTACATCGACGTTGCAGCACCTGGCGTTGGCGTTTGGACGGCGGCACCGAACGACAGAGCAACATTCAAGACTGGCACATCGTTCGCCGCGCCCTACGTGACAGCGATCCTTGCTCTCGCCCAGGCAGATGCTCGCAAGCAAAGAAGCGGTGCCCAACTCGTGAAGAAATTGCCGAGGCGCGACCTGGGCCCAAAAGGCCCCGACAAGATCTATGGCGAAGGCCTGCTGTTGGCCCCCGACAAATGCCGGCCGCCGGTTGCACCCAAGCAGCTTGACCCCTCGCCATTTGCCACTGTCGTCTCAAGCCATTCCGAGCCTTCGCCCACGTTCAGCGATGCAAACACCTCCACCATTTTCGGTTTTGGTTCAGCGCTCGAACAAGCTGGCAGCGTTTTTTCCTTCGGTAGGGATTGATCACGCGGTGCGCGCGACGACTGGGAATTGGTGGGTCAAACAGCCGGACAGCTCCGGCGATCCAACCATCAAGGATTGCGGCTATCCATTTGCACGCTTCACACGAGTGCGAGGTCTCCCTTGAATACATTTCCACCGCGTTTGTGGATGAATTGCCAAACCTGCTCACGGTTTCCCGTTGACGAGGCTAAACCGCATAAGCCACGCAACGCTCAAGGGCGCGACAGCGTCACATAGCGGCTTGCCCTTGACGGCAACTGGCGTTGCGAGGTGATTGAGAATTGAGCGAAAGATAGTCATCGGACGCAGGGCAGTTCCCCATACGATCATGATCGTTGATGTCGTATTTTTTGACGTAGGTGAAACGTTAGTCGACGAAAGCCGACTTTGGACTGGTTGGGCAGATTATTTGGGTGTGCCGTCAGAAGATTTCCTGCAGGTTCTCTACGATAAGATCGAACGAGGTGAGCATCATCGACAGGCATTGTATCATTTTTGGCCCGACCTTGATGTTGATGAGGCACGTCGGCAGCGCGCGTGTGCTGGAGATGAAGATCTGTTTGACGAAACGGATCTTTATCCGGATGCGGTCCCATGTTTGTTGACGCTACGCAGTTTGGGACTCCGAGTTGGTATTGCCGGAAACCAACCCATAGGAGCGGAGGCCGCACTCAACAAAATCGGCTTTGTTGCAGATTTTGTCGCTTCGTCCGCCAAATGGGGCGTCGAAAAACCGGGCGCCGAATTTTTTCAAAGAATGATTGAGCTTGCAGCTGTCCCGGCATCGCGTATTGCCTACGTAGGTGATCGCTTGGACAATGATATCATTCCAGCAAAACAAGCGAGGCTCATCGCCATATTCATTGAACGAGGGCCGTGGGGAGCAGCGCACGCCCAGCGATCCGAGGTCTCCCTTGCAAACCATTCGATTGCAACTCTGGATGAATTACCCAACCTGCTCACAGGTTCCCATTGACAGGCTCGATTTGAGACTCCAGCCCGTCAATGTCGGAGGGGACTTGCCTCCCCCTCGCCCAGATCGGATGAAGAAAACCACCGAGGCGCTGTGGCCGACCAACATGCGGTGGGACGGACGATGGAACAGGTTCGCCCGCTTTGCATCTCTTGGGCAGCGGGGTGACCATCGAGACGCAAAGCGGGCCGTCCTAGGGCGATGACAAATGGCTGGCTTGTCAAGGCCCACATGACTGCATCAAAGCGAACACGTAACTGGAGGGCCAGGTGGTGACCTCACTCCAACGCAGTCCTATGCCTTGCATTGCCGCAGCCGGCTGCAAAAGTTGCGGCATGTGCAAGGACATCAGCTAAATTCGAACTCCTCTAGGATCGCTGCCGTAAACTGTCATGCTCGTCGGATCTGTGCCCTTGCAACCGAGGCTCAACCGAACGTGCATCGGTGAAAACTGTGAACTCGCGCGCCTATCGCCAATCGCTCTCGATCAGGTCGGCCTCATCGTCGGAGCCGAGAACGTCACCCTCGATCAGGTTGTCGACGACATCATCAATTGCCGTTCGGTCGCTGCCAGATGCGGTCGAATAACCCTCTGCCCCAGCGCCTTTGGCTGCAACCCCAAACTGTTTCAAGACCTGCCAATCACCGTTCGTCTGGCGGCACGCCAGACCTAGGACGCGCCCTTGCGTCCCATCGAATTCGTATTGCCTGCAAAAACGTCCATCGCGCGCCTTGAACGTCAGCACCGGCAGGACGTTGTTTGCCTCCGTCGATGCCGCCGCCAGCGCCGCTTTGCCGCTTGGCGCGGTGTCGAGCACCTTGCGCAACCAGTCGCCCGCCAATTGCACATCGTCGCGGACCGTTGCTTCGGCTGTTTGGTCGTCTGGCGCATTCTGCTTCGTCGTCCAAATCGGGTCGTAGGCCAGGACGCCAAGCAAAATCGCGCCTGCGCCGGCCGCCGCGAGGCCCCAAGCGAAGGTGCCAAAGCCCCAACTCACACCCCGGTCTTTCTTCCAAGACAGCCAACGGCGGCCTTCGCGCTTGGCAAACGCCGGCTCAATCGTCGGCGGCACGCCTTTGACCAGTTCAATGAGGTGGCTGGGAACCGCCTCCCGCATCGGTCTGTCGTAGAGCAAGGCGAGGTTCTTTCCGGTGGCCTCGAAAATTGCCAGCCGCTCGACTGCTTGCCCATCCTCCGCGAGCGCCTGCCGCACCCTTTCTTGCTCGGCCGCGTCGAGTTCGCCGTCCACAAATGCCATTAGGGTCTCGTCAGTTAGCTTGCCCATTAGGCATCTCCTCCCGTTTCGGCGAATGGCCGGAGGCCTCGTCCCCGACCAAAACGTGTAGCGCTCGGCGTGC
The DNA here is from genome assembly GCA_030600135.1 of Hyphomicrobiales bacterium. Taxonomy (GTDB): domain Bacteria; phylum Pseudomonadota; class Alphaproteobacteria; order Rhizobiales; family JAUVMS01; genus JAUVMS01. Next base: position 6,016 of record JAUVMS010000007.1, read on the forward strand.
CCGCGCCAATCGGCTCATGACGGTTCCAACCGGAACCTCGAGAATGTCTGCGGCCTCTTTGTAGGAGCGCCCATCAATGCACACGAGCGCAACCACCATGCTCTGCTCGGACGGCAATTCAGCCAGCCCTTCGGATACCGCGCGAAGCCTCGATCTCGTATCAACGACGATGCGCCCATCGGCCCCAGCGAGTTCGTGCGCATCGTCACCAGGCGCCTCCATCAAGGTGGCGCGCCGCGACCGCAAGGCATCACGCCAAAGGTTCTGCGCAATGCGGAACATCCAGCTTTCCAAGCTTGTGCCCGCCTGCCATTGATCCAATCTGGTCAGAGCCCGGACACATGTATCCTGCACGAGGTCGTCGCCAGCATCGGCGTCACCCGTCAGCGCATAAGCAAACCGCCGCAAGCGCGGCAAGAAGCTGATCATGCACTCCCGGATTTCATCGTCCACGCAGCGGCCTCTGAGCTTTTGCGACAACAACGAACTGACGACCGAAATATTCCCTCGGACGACAAAAAATTCTTCTTTTTGCCGCTCGCCAAAGAATGTCTGCCGGATTGAAGGTCGATAAGCTTGTCTAGGGTTTCGGTTGTCGGCCGCTTCGTTTCGATGCGAGGATACCATCGAGTGAAGCACATCCAATGCAGCATCTGACCATTGCCCTGAGGGGGCTAGCAGACTTCGCTAAATAGAACGTGAGATTGTCGCACAACATTCATGTCCATCGTCTAAGCTTGGTACAGTCATTACTAAGGAACCAAATGACGCGCATGTCATATTTTGAGAACGTGAATGGACGACCGCGGATATCACAAGTGCCGATCATTCACTCTACAAAGGATTCGAGAGAAATCTCTCGACGAGGGTTGCGACTTCACTAAATGCAATATGAACAACGAGAGATCGAACTCAAACTAGAACTTACCGGTGAGGAGCTTGAGCGTATACGCGCAAAGCGAATTCTGAGAGAATTGACGGTCGGTCGCCCCGTGATTCGAACGCTTCGCTCGATCTATTTCGACACACCCGATCACGCACTTCGCAATGCTCGGATGTCGCTGAGGGTACGCCGCGTCGCCAATTCGTGGCTGCAAACCGCAAAAGCGGAAACCGGCGTGCGCTTCGGGCTTTCCAAACCGATTGAAGTTGAGACCTATGTTTCCGGGCCGCACCCAGATCTCGACATTCCCGCGCAGCAGGCCGTGCTCGGACGCATCAAGGCGCTGATTGGTGACCAGGCGCTCATGCGAGTTTTCGAGACCGTTGTTCGGCGCACGACCCGGCAACTCCATGGCCGTTGTGATAGCCGGATCGAAATGGCACTGGATCATGGAACCATAAGCGCCAATGGCAACTCGTCCAATATTTGCGAGGTCGAACTCGAGCTGAAGTCTGGTGAGACATCAGCGCTCTACGACTTGGTCGACGAGCTGTTTTCAGGCGAGTCCGTCCGATTTTCGACATCCAGCAAGGCGGAGCGCGGATACCGCGTTGCGAGCGGCGAAGCACCGCATACGGTCAAGCCGGAATTCAGCACGAACCCCGCTCTCCAGAAGAGCCATACAATCGCCAAGGCGTTTGAGCGGAGTTTTCGCGTGGCCGCCCAGCAAGTTCTGGGCAACTGGCCTGTCGTTCTGGAGTCGAATGATCCCGAAGGCGTGCACCAATTCCGCATAGGGTTGCGACGGCTGCGCAGTCTGCTTCGGGCTTATCGCCCCTACACCAAATCGTTATCCGCCCAACAGTTGTCAGACGAGGCGAGAGACCTCGCGCGATTGCTGAGCGATCTCCGTGACACGGACGTGCTGATCAAAGACATCGTCGATACCGCCGCCAAAAACTATGATCATGAGGCAGGCTTCGAGGCTTTGCGGGACATGCTGATTTCTCGGACGGCCGACGATCGCGCGCGGGCGCGACGCACCTTGACGGAGAACCGCTGGTCCTCGTTTCAAATTCGTCTGGCAATGTTCGCCGAGGAACCCAGTCAATTGCTTGCCGAAAATGCGAGAAAGAAGCTCAAGAAGCCTATCGCAGGACACAGTCCTAAGGCGCTGCAAAGGAGCTGGGATAAGATTGTGCTGTGGGGCCGCGATATCGAGCAGCTCAGCATCAAAGAGCGCCATGAGATGCGCAAGGCACTCAAGACGTTGCGCTACACCTGCGAATTCTTTGCTCCAATTTATCCTCGAAAATCCCGTCAGGCATTCGTTCGGCAGATCAAACTACTGCAGGACATATTTGGCTATCTCAACGATGTGGCCGTGGCTGAGCGTTTGAAAGACATGACCGCGGAACAAGCCAACAACTCACCAGAGGTACAGCGCGCGGTAGGATTTCTGCATGGCTGGCATTATGCGCAAAGTCATAACGCCTGGACCAAAGCGCGAACTCGTTGGAAAAAACTCGAGAAATTTCCGAAATTTTGGGCTTCGCCGTGAGCACATCGTCACCGCTCGCGGACATGCGAAATAAGAACCACGGGGCGAGGAATACCCCCGCCCCGGCTCGCATTGCTACATCAAGCAACCTTGACGTGTCGGTGTGGTTGATGGCTGGCGCTACTTTCTAGTTGCTCGCAGGCGTCGCGCCAGAATTCCATCTCATTTCGTGCCCTCTCAGCTTCGAGCCGGAAGGCTTCGAGCCATTCATCGACAAGCTCGACATTTTGACGACCAAGATCATCGAGTTCGAGGTCTTCCATCTGGATCACGGCATCAGCCAATTGAACCAGCTGTGCCTTGTCCGATGCCGCTTCTAGGAGATCTTGGTTCTTGTGCCGCTTTACTGGTGTGACCGACCTGCCCGCCAGTGCGACGTGGGGCCACTGCATGGGTAACCTCCCTTATTTTCTGAGGTTGACATTAACCATAATTGAAGTTGTGGCGCGACAAGATTCGGGAAGTTTTCCGCACGTTCTTATGCTGCAGTGCCGCAAAAATCTGCGTTCTTTCAAGACTTTGTGATCGATTTTGCTGCATCGCGCAAATTACCAAAAAACACCGGGGATCGGCGATTTGTCATGTATTCAGTACACATTCGCCGATCAAAGTATCAACCTAGCAGCCTGCTAGTGACAAGGGGCCCGCTTATCGACAGCGAGCCCCTCTTTGCTCAACTGGAACCAATCGCAGCTAATTGCCGTCGATCAGTCAACGTAGCATGATCCTCACGACGCCCATGCGACGGCCTTATACTTGGTTTCGGCGAACGGTTCCGGGCGATGTTTCGGTACTGACTTGGTCGCAACGCTCTTCTGTTTGCGCTTACGCGCCTTCTTTTTCAGGGATGCGACGCCAACCTTTTTCGTCTTGCGCTTGGCAAGTTTGTTCTTTTTTCTTGCCTTCTTGCCAGCGGCAGCACGCTTGGCTTTGGAATTTGAGGATTTCGACTTTAGCGATGCCTTGCGCTTCGATTTTCGAGACCTCTTGCGCGCACTCTTGCTCAACGACGCATAGGCCTTTTTCGCCTTCTTGCCGCGGCCAATCACCTGTACTCTTACCCGCGTCACTCCGGCGGATTTCATACCCAGGAGCGTCGCCGCCTTGAGCGATAGGTCTATAATTCGCCCACGAACAATTGGGCCACGGTCGTTGATCCGCACGACGACGCTACGACCAGTGCTCAGGCGCGTCACTCGTACGACGGTTCCAAACGGCAGCGACTTGTGAGCCGCCGTCATGGCGTGCGGGTTGAACTGACCGCCAAAAGCGGTCTTTTGTGGTTTCCAATAAAAAGTGGCAATACCCACTTGGGTGCCAGCATGAGATGAAGTCACCCCGATCATCGGCACAAACGCAGACGCAACGAGAACGCACAAGGCGATCAATGCTTTACTCATACTACTTTACCTGTGTTGTTGGGGGACGTTGCGGAGAATAATCCGCGTATGTTGCTTCCGCCGGTTTGACTCAACTCTGTACAATGTCGCGCCGAGCCCGAATATGGTCACGCCGATGTGATGTGAACGGTCGGCGGATTTAATCTCCTAGTGGAGCCAACTGAACAAAATCGGCAAATCACGAATTGTTTCAAATTTTGTCCAAAACTAACAAAATACGACGTGGTCTGCCGTACACTCTAACTATTGTTTCTTTTGCAAAATTTGTCGGCAGGTGCGATCTTATCTCGCGGCTATCCGTATAGCAATTGAAGGGCCGATTAGGTTATGGGGACGTCAGTACAGCGTAACAGCGAGATGCCGCACAAAGTGCCCAACAGCACGGATGTGGCCGGCCACATATTTGTTGATTTCGATGGCACCATCGCGATCGACGACACCACCCTTCTTCTACTTGAGCGATTTGCAGGGCCTTCGTGGCGCTTGATCGAGGAACGGTGGGAGGCGGGTGAAATTGGCTCCCGGGATTGTCTCTCTCAGCAGATCGAACTCCTACGGGCCCTGCCCGAAGAGATCGACGCTGCCCTTGATGGCGTGACAGTCGATAGCACGTTCTCCGACCTTGTTGGGTTCGCCAGCCAAAATCACATGAATGTGACGGTAATCTCGGATGGTCTGGATCGGTCGGTAACTCAGATCCTTGGTCGCATGCATACTGACCTACCGGTTTTTGCGAACACGCTAGAGTGGCTTGGCAAAGACCGCTGGCGCGTGCATTTTCCGAATTGGCATCATGAATGCCGTTCCATCAGCGGCCATTGCAAATGTGCCACAGTTTCCTCATCCAAGGCCAATTTTCGCGTACTGATAGGCGATGGCCGATCTGATTTTTGTGCCGCAGAAACCGTCGATCTGGTATTCGCAAAGGGTCGGCTTGCTAACTATTGCGAGCAAAATGCCTTGCCGTACTATGCGTTTACCGATTTCGCTCAATCAATGGACGTGATTTTGAATCACATCGACGAAGCCAGTTTGGTCGAAGGTTAAGCGGTACCTCCCTCAGGAGTTTCATCATGAGTAAGCCTGTGCGCATTGTCGAATACGGCACGACTCCCGCGGCACCTAAAGTTGCCGATAAAACTTCTGAAGAAGAACTCCTGGAGCTTGAGGCAAAGTACTGCTCCCATGGCGATACGGTTCATTACATGGATGAACCTAAGCTGTTCGAAAGCTGTGAAGGCTCATTTCTCTACGATGGCGAGGGCACGCCGTACCTTGATCTTCAGATGTGGCACTCCGCCGTGAATTTCGGCTATTCGAACGAGCGCCTGAACGCTGCCGCGCGGTCCCAGTTGGATCGCCTGCCGCAGGTCTCCAGCAAATTCCTGCATCGCGAAAGGATCGAGCTGGCCGCCCGTCTGGCAAAGCGGATCGAGCGCACTTGGGGCACCGAGGGCCGCGTCCATTTCAACGTCGGCGGTGCGCAAGCCAACGAAGACGCCCTGAAACTGGTTCGTAATTACGACGAGGGCAAGCGAACTCGGATGTTTGCATTCGAGGGCGGCTACCACGGCCGAACGCTCGGGACCACCGCGATTACATCATCATACCGCTACGGCCGACGCTTCGGCCACATCAGCGACCGCGCCCATTTCGTGCCGTTTCCCTACTGTTTCCGCTGCCCATACGGCAAAAAGCGAGAGGACTGCGGGCTCTACTGCGTCGACCAATTCGAGCGTCTGTTCGACAGTGAGTATCATGGTGTCTGGGACAACAAGGCCGAGCAGTCCGAGTTTGCTGCCTTCTTCATGGAGCCCATCCAAGGCACCGGGGGCTATATCGTGCCCCCGCCCGGCTATTTTGAGAAACTTTCCAAGGTTCTCGAAGCGCGCAAGATCCTGATCGTGGATGACGAAGTCCACATGGGCTTTTATCGCGCCGGAAAATTCTGGGCGATGGAGAACTTCAACTTGAAGCCCGACATCGTTGTCTTCGGAAAATCACTGACCAACGGCCTCAATCCGCTGTCGGGACTATGGGCTCGCGAGGAATTAATCAATCCTGACGTCTTTCCTGCCGGCTCGACCCACTCAACCTATTCTTCCAATCCCATGGGTACGGCTGTCGCGCTTGAAAACGTCAAGATGATGGAAGAGGGCGACTACGAGGCAATGACGGCCGAGAAGGGCGCTCATTTCCTTGCTGGTTTGCGAGAACTTCAAGCGCGCTACCCAATCATCGGCGACGTCGATGGACTAGGATTGGCGCTCCGGATGGAGATCTGCACCGAGGACGGCATCACACCAGATACGGCGACAGCGCAGCGCCTGATGAACGAGGCTTTCAAAGGCGATATTGAGTTTGCCGGCAAGCGCTATGGGCTCGCCCTGGATGTTGGTGGCTACTACAAGAATGTTGTGGTTTTTGCACCAGCACTTACCATTTCGCGACGCGAGATCGAGCTGGCTCTAGCCTTACTTGATCGAGTGTTGCATAGGGTGACAAAGGGCTGAGGGTCGCCCGCAGGCGAGAGCCCAATACAATGACAATGAGACGGGGGTAATGCTGGCGATGCCGGCGCTTGACAGAAGCATCTTTTATCCGGGAGGCAGTATCGGCTTCCTCCTCATTCACGGGCTCGGAGGCACGCCGGTGGAGCTGCGCTACGTGGCGCGCGGGCTAGCACGCTCTCGCCATACCGTCTATTGCCCCCAACTTGCTGGTCATTGCGGCACCGAGGACGAACTGCGGGTGACCACCTGGCACGATTGGCATGCCAGCGTCGTCGAAGCGCATGAAAAACTGCGTACTCATTGCGACGTCGTGATTGCCGGCGGCCTGTCGATGGGGGCAATTTTGGCGCTGCACCTGGCCGCTGAAAAGCCAGAGAGTGTTCACGGCACTGTTCTCTATGCCCCAACGCTCAAGCTCGATGGCTGGTCCATGCCATGGTACAGCAGGCTCTTTCGGCTGGTCACGCAAAAGTGGTGCGCCGACCTATTCCGCTTTGTCGAGCGCCATCCCTATGGCATCAAGGACAAGCGCTTTAGGAATCTCGTTGTTGAAGCGCTGCACAGCGGCGACAGTTCACAAGCCGGACAATTCAGTACCCCTGGCGGTACCATGTTGGAGTTGCGGTGGCTGGTGAACGAATTGCGCCGGGAACTTAGTGACATTCAACAGCCCGCCTTGATCTTTCATCCGCGCGACGACGATCGCAGCAGCCTGGAATCCAACGCCTTTTATCTTCAGCGCCATCTCGGCGGGCTCGTCGACACGATCGTGCTCGACGACAGCTACCATATCGTCACGGTCGACCGGCAACGCGACATTCTCGTCGATCGTTCAGACGCTTTTGCCCGTTGGCTTGCCGAACGGCACAGACATGCCGCCACGCCGCCCCATGCCCTTGAACCGGCAACGGCGGCCGAGTGATTGCTCAGCAGGATCCAAGGCTTTTGGGAGCTCGTTTCCAGAGGAGTGTTTCACCGAAGAACTTGATGCCAGCGTAGCCGAACACCTCGAGCCGACGTTCATTCAACAGAGTGATTTCGACGTCGTAGGTATCGCCCGTCTCGGGGTCGTAAATCCAACCACCACTCCAAAAACGAGTACCAGAATTCTTTAGTCCACCGATGATTGGAAGCCCACAGATAGTCCGCCTGCGACTTGATGCCCTGGGATTGTTACCATCTGTCAGTGGCCTGCCGTCCGACCCATTGGGATCTGCTAGCCAGACGATCCGACCGCACAATTTCTTGCCGCAACTCGAAATCTCGACACCGCCGCGCCCGGTATGATCGAGCCAGATGCCCAGCGGTGACGATGCGGATCTAGCCGAAGGGCTTGCCAATTGGGCCACAATCAGCACAGCTGCAACTACGGCAACACTTCGCAACAGGTTTGGAAACTGGTTCATCTCAACGCACACTTACAACGCCGCACGACGCCCCAAGGAGTTGCTTCCGCAACAACTTCTCAGCCACCTTGTTCTAGCGCCCGAAAGCGGCAAAACAAGGTGCACATCATGCCCCGAAAAAGCCATGCCAGCATTAACCTAGTCGAGCCATGGAACCTAGCATTCCGGCAAGAGAACACGAATGGTGCCTGCAAATCAGAATGATATCAAATCATCACGGTGACGTTGCTATGAGTCCTGACAGAACATTAACCATAACTGCAGAATTGATGCCCCAATGTGAGAACGCACGCCTTCAGGCTGCGAACCGAGGCTAGCCACCGCGCATGGTTTTCACACTCGCACTCCGCAACCTCATTCATGATCGCATGAGATTTGCGGTCACCTTGGTCGGCATCGTTTTCTCGATCGTGCTGGTGGCGGTTCAGCTCGGGCTCTACCTGGGTTCGGAGCGCATCATTTTGTCGATGCTCGATCATTCCGATGCCGATCTCTGGGTGGTCGCTACAGGCAGCCAGAGCTTTGATGATTCCTCGTTCTTGCCCGGTCGCGAAAAGTATGCCGCGCTCTCGCTCGACGGGGTCGCCTCCGTCAAAGAGCTGGTTGTCAGCTTTGCCCAGTGGACTCGACCGAACGACGGCGGCAAGACGGCCATTGTTATGGTGGGCACGAGCCTGAATGGTGCCGCTCTGCGCCCCTGGAACGTCGTTGCCGGCGATGTGGGCGAACTCTCATTGTCCGATGCCGTTGCTGTCGATCGCTTCTACCTAGACGCCCTGGGCGTCGAGAAAGTCGGTGATACGGCGCAGATCGAGGTAAGGAAAGCGCGAGTGGTTGCATTGACCGATCGCATTCGTTCGTTCACCACTTTGCCCTATGTCTTCACCTCAAAAAACCAGGCGCGCTCATTCATCGGACTACCGGACGACCGCGCCACGTTCGTGCTCATCAAGCTCAAGCCGGGCGCCGATCCTGCCGCGGTCCAAACTGCGCTTGCCGCCAAGCTCGAGCATGTCGAGGTCATCACCCATGACGAATTCCGCACCCGCAGCCTGGACCATTGGCTGTTTGCCACAGGCGCTGGTGCCGCGCTCATTGCTGGCGCCATTCTCGGCGTCATCGTCGGCATGGTCATTGTTGCCCAAACGCTCTATTCGAGCGCCAACGATCATATCAACGAGTTTGCCACGTTGAGGGCAATTGGCTCGTCTGCCGCCTATATCCATAAGGTGATCATCTGGCAGGCCGTACTGAGCGCGGTGATCGGCTTCGTTATCGCCATATTGATCGATCTCGCAATCGTCTCCTTGAGCGACGGAACGGCGCTGCTCGTCGTCATGACTCCAACATTGGCGGCGAGCCTGTTCGCTCTCACAGTTGTGATGTGCATCGTCTCCGCCCTATCGGCCATTGTCAAAGTGACGCGCATCGACCCGGCCATGGTGTTCAATCGATGAATAGTCGCGTCGTCGTTGCGGCCAAGGAAATTTCAAAGACTCTCGGCGAAGGTGCCGGGCAGGTACAGGCTTTGCGCGGTGTCACGTTATCGATATTTGGTGGTGAGATGTCCCTCCTGATGGGCCCCTCGGGAAGCGGCAAGACGACGCTCTTGTCAATTCTCGGTTGCCTGCTGAGCGCCACTAGCGGCGAGCTTGAGCTTGCCGGCCGGTCGACCACCGGCCTTAGTCCGGAGCAACTCGCCGAACTACGCCGCAACCATGTCGGCTTCATATTCCAGTCCTACAACTTGTTTCCGACCCTTACCGCGTTGGAGAATACGTGTCTTGCGCTCGATGTCCGTGGTGTGCCACTGGATGAGGCAAGGCGGCGGGCGGCAGCCACGCTTGAAGAGGTCGGCCTAACCCACCGCGCCCATGCCTATCCGCGAGAGCTCAGCGGTGGTGAGCAGCAACGTGTTGCAATCGCCAGGGCGCTCATCGGCAAGCCATCGATCATTCTTGCTGACGAACCGACCTCTGCCTTGGACGGCAAGAACGGAAAGGCCGTCATGGAGCTGCTTGCCAATATCGCACGGTCTGGCGATCGAGCAGTTCTAGCGGTAACCCACGATCCACGTACTGAACCGTTCGCTGATCGCATCGTCTATATTGAGGACGGCCGTATCACAGGCTCAACGCGGTCCCACGAAGATGAGAGTGAAAAGCCCAATGATGATGACCAGAAAGTTGCGTCAGCACCAGCAACGGCAACCAAGTAACGACGCCAAGAACTGCGCTCCGGTCCCGCCAGGCACACAAGCCATCCCCAAGAGCCTATTTTTGAAGGCCACTTTGCTCGTCGTTTTCACTGCGTTCCTTCTGGCGATAGCTGATCTCGTTGGCCCAGCACCTAGGTTTGCCGATGCCGCCGAAGAGGGTGCCAAGGACGTTGACGGCAAGCTCCAATGGTCAATTGCCGCTCCAGGCCGGGTGGAACCAAAGTCGGGCGAAATTCGAATCGGTGCGACGACCGTGGGCCGGGTGGCGGAAATCCCCGTTAAGGCACGCCAGCAGCTCAAGGCCGGACAACTGATGGTCCGTCTCGAGGATGACGATGCGCTCGCCCGCGTGCTCTCGGCCGAAGCCGAAGTCGAAATTCGCCAGCGCGATCGCAACAATGCCGGCACGACACGACGCGCCAAGAAACGTCGCGACGCCGCCGACGCACTCGCCAAGGCCGAGAGCAAACTATTTGCCGCCCGTCGAGAACTCGATCAATTGGTGTCGAAATCGACCGAGCCTGCGGCCGACGATGAAAGTATCGCCAAATCGGTAGCGGCGGTCGATGACGCGCACGCCAAAGTCGTTAAGACGCGCGAAGATTTGCGGGTGATCCGGAACAATTCAAACACGCCACTCCTGACCCGTACCGAGTCGGCCCTTGCCCTTGCTCGCGCCAATCGAACCTTGGCATACGAGGCCTTCGAGAAGACCCGCATTCGAGCGCCATTGGACGGCACGGTACTGAAAATCAACATCCGCGTTGGCGAGGTCGTCGCCCCGTCACCGGCTCAATCGGTGGTTCTTTTCGGTGATGTCTCGTCGCTGCGGGTGCGCGCGGAAGTCGATGAAAGAGACGTCGCCAACGTCACAATCGGTCAAAACGTCACGATCCGCTCGGACGCTTTTGAAGGCCAGGATTTTGGCGGCACGGTATCAGAGGTCTCGCCTGCCCTCGGCCCGGGCCGTATCGGCCAGCGCGGTCCCGAGCGCCCGACCAACGCCAATGTGCTTGAGGTTCTGGTTGACATCAACTCCACCTCACCTCTCTTGCCAGGCATGCAAATCGACGTGCTGTTTGGCGCCAACGCACCGAACACGGCCACTGCCGCAGCCAAGAAAGAGGAAGGCGAATAGCGACCGGTCACGGCCGCTC
>JAUVMS010000424.1 GCA_030600135.1 Hyphomicrobiales bacterium
CCCTTTGCCCTCGTGCCGTAAGCCCGCACGAGACGTTTCGCATGGGAGCGATGCAGGAACGGAAATCTCTGGACGAGATCCTGCACGGTGCGCCCAAACTGGTTGACATCAAAATCACCGCCAGGAAGTGGCGCAGCCGCCGTCCAAGCCTCCCCCATTGTAGGAAAATAGGGTTGAAGCAGCTCCAAGACTTCCTCGGCCAAGCGCCGAAACGTTGTAATCTTGCCACCGAAGACATTGACAAGCGGTGCCTCGTCGAGCTGGCCAGTGATCTCGAGCACATAGTCCCTGCTGGCCGACTTGGCATCCTTCCCGTGGGTATCGTAGAGCGGTCGCACACCGGCAAACGTGTGCACGATATCTTTGGGACCAATCTGCTGCTCAAAGTAGACATTCACCGCATCGCAAAGGTAGGCGATCTCGTCCATCGATATGGTCGGCGCGCTCGGGTCGCCCTCGAAGTCCACGTCCGTCGTTCCAATCAACGTGAAGTCGTTCTCGTAGGGAATGGCAAAGACGACGCGCTGATCGGCATTTTGAAAGATATAGGCCCGATCGTGGGAGAATTTCTTGGCCACCACGATGTGACTACCCTTCACCAGCCGCACGGCGCTTGGCGCATTGAGCTTGGCGACGTCTACGAGAAACGATCCAACCCTTGGGCCCGCGGCATTGATGAGACTACGCGCCAAAACTGTATAGCTTTGCCCGCCCCTGACCGGCTGCAACACGAGCTGCCACGCATCGCCATCGCGATCGGCGCCGACACACTGAGTGCTTGTCCGAACAGTGGCGCCGCGTTCAGCAGCGTCCACTGCGTCGAGCACCACAAGCCGCGAGTCCTCAACCCAGCAATCTGAGAATTCAAAGCCGACCGAGAAATTCGCTTTGAGCGGTTTGCCCGCCTCGTCAAAGCTCAAGTCCACCTTGCGAGATCCCGCCAATAACGAGCGCCGGCCGAGATGGTCGTAGAGGAAAAGGCCGATGCGAATGAGCAGCGTTGGCCTCAGGCCGCGATGGTGTGGTAGGACGAAACGCAACGGCCAAATGATGTGCGGTGCGTTGCGCAAAAGCACTTCGCGTTCCAGCAGCGCCTCACGCACCAGCCGAAACTCAAAGTGCTCGAGATAGCGCAGGCCGCCGTGAATGAGTTTGGTCGAGGCCGAGGATGTGGCGCCCGCTAGGTCGCCCTGCTCGCAGAGGAACACCGATAGCCCCCGTCCGGCCGCGTCGCGCGCGATCCCGCATCCGTTGACGCCGCCGCCGACGATGAAGAGGTCGTAGATGCGCTCAGACACCTTAGGGAGCCCTCCCGAGGCGGGCTGGAAAAATACATTAACCATCCAACCGAAACGAAACTAAATGAGCGCAAATGCGCTTTCAAGCGCAAATTTGGCTACTTTGGTATTGTCGCCCATCGGGATCAGCGATTTCCAGCCTGACGTCACCGCGTTCACAAATCTCAGCCAAGTCGCCATGCGGTTTGGAGTCGGTGACAAATGTGCCAATCTGCGAAATGTGCCCAATGCGAACGGGGGCACTACGCTCCATCTTCATGCGATCGGCCACCAGGATGACATGACGCGAGTTTTCAATGATCTCCTGCGCCACGCGAACCTCGTGATAGTCATAGTCGAGAAGGGCGCCATCGGCATCGATGGCCGACACGCCGATCACCGCGTTGTCGACCTTGAATTGCCTGATGAAATCGACCGTCGCCTCCCCGACAATACCGCCATCGCCGCGGCGAACCGGGCCTCCGGTCACAATGACCTCAATCCCGGACGCACGGTGTAAAAGATTGGCAACATTGATATTATTGGTGATCACCAACAACCCGTTGTGATCGAGAAGGGCTTCTGCCACTTGTTCTGTCGTCGTGCCGATGTTGATGAAAAGCGACGAGTTGTCGGGAATGAGCGAGGCCGCCTTGAGGCCAATCAGGCGCTTTTCCTCCGAGGCCAGCGCCCGCCGCGCTTCGTATCCAACATTTTCGACGCCGGAAGAAACCACCGCCCCGCCGTGGACTCGCTGCGCAAGTCGGCGCTCGCAAATATCGTTCAAGTCCTTGCGGATGGTCTGTGGCGAGACGGCAAAACGCTCCGCGAGATCGTCGACGCTCACCCGCCCACAATGTTTGACCAGCGCGACGATATCTGCCTGCCGCGGTGACAAGGCCTCCATTTGCCCACTCATACTGGTTTTCGTATGCTTTCGATTATAGAGGGCCGGTTGCGGTTGCCAAGCACCCGGAACGGGGAATTTGTCACAGGCTCGCCAAGCATGCACCGCTAATAGCTTTTGTTCGCAGCGCAAAGCACGGTGGTCCGCATTGCGCGCCAAGTAAGCAAGGATCCTGACCTTTTTCGGCGGCCTCGCAACAAGATTGCCAGTCGGCTTGATGGCCGGCATTTCTTGCGGGCCATTTGCGCGGCACGCCTCAATGGACGTCAATTTCAGCTGTTGCTGTTGGCTTCCAACTCAGGCCGCCCACGCCTTGCAAAAGCGATCATACTCCAACCCTTGCTTTAGGCGGCACTGACACCCTGTCGTTCAAGTGGTTCCCGCTTCCTCCCGCAATCTGCAATGCACTAGCAATAAGCACAAAGCGAAGGGCGCCAGCGCGTGCCGCCGGCGCCCCCCGCTATTTGGTTGTCGCCCGCAAGGCCGGGATCAATCGTCGTGGTTCTTACTGAGCGCTTCGTTGAGCTTCTCAGTAGTGCTTCCGAACTCGTTGATCTCGTCCGTGTAGGTACGGTTCTCGTGTCCGATCTGCCAGATATGCCAGATGACCCAAAAAGCCACGGCGGCAATCACCATGATCACCTCGGAGCCCTGCCACGGATAGACCGCGCCAACGTCCTTTAGGTCGACAGCCCAGGTCGTAACATCGGCAGCCCAAGTGGTAAGCATGCTAATTCTCCCTTTCTAATCGCTGTCGAATTCACTGCGCAATCGCGCGTTCGGTGGCCCGCACTTCTTCACGAGCGCGCTCTTCATGCTCAAGCGCTGCAAAATCCAACCCCATGATTTCAATCTCCCTTGGGATCCTCAACAGGCCCATGCCATTCAACACAAGCGAGATGATCAATGCCGGGAAGAATCCCAGAACGAAGAACATGATCAACGCTCCGATGAACATGCCCATCGGATTGATCGCGGCGTAGCCTTCATAGGGCGAACTTGGATAACCCCAGAGAACGAAGCCACAGATGACCAGGCCGATAAATCCTGCATAGCCATGCACGGCAACGGCACCGACCGCATCGTCAATCTTGAAGCGTCGCTCGACGAAGTAGTGCAGCTTATACATGCACCACACACCGATGGCCGCGATGAACATCGCCTGGATTGGGTGGTAGAGATCATTGCCGGCTGATGCCGCAATGATGCCACCAAGGCCGCCCGAGAGCGACATCAAGAAGTTGACCGTGATGGCGCTAAGTGTGGTCGGCGCAAGGTAGATGTTGGTCGTCGTCCAGGTTTCGCCTGTGATCTGACCGCCGATGCCCGATGGCGAGATCATCGGTACATTACAGGCTGCATAAAAGCCCCAGAAGCCCGTATAGATCAAGAACAGGCCGATGGAAACGAGCCACGGGTTGTGCGGGGCGAGATCGTTTGCTGTGCCGTCGGCCTTGAACTTGCCGAGCC
>JAUVMS010000464.1 GCA_030600135.1 Hyphomicrobiales bacterium
ACTGGCGAACCGGGTCAAATCCTCGGCAATGACGCGTTCCTCGAAGATGGCGGTCAGATGGGCTTGGGCCAGCTCCCGCAGTATTTTGGGGCGCACGCTCGAGAGCTGATCGACACGCGCAAGATTGGGCAGGGATTGCTCAAAGGGTTGATAGAGCGACAGCTTGAATAGGTTCCGACAGGCGTCGTTGTCACCGGCGAAAACCGCGTCGGGATCGATGGCGAGATTGGCACAGGCCTCAATTTCGGTTGCGTCGCGCGCAAAGACGTAACCGTTGTTGAGACATTGATGGATGAGGCTGCACGCAAAATTTTGCAGCGCCTTGTCGCCAAACCGTTCATCGTCGAGGTCGAGCAGGATTGTTCGGCGCAGGGTTGTCAAAAGCTGCTCTAAGGCGATGTCTGTGTTGACACCCGCGCGCAGCGCGGCGAGCAACAGATCGTTGCTGAGAATTTTGGCAGTGCGCTTTTGCAGCATTTCACTGGCGACGCGGGGCCAACCGTCGCTTTGGCCATGGTCGAGGACCTGGCCGAGGTCGCTTGAGGCGCGCAGATACTCAAACGTGGCTGCTGTGATCGGCTGGCGATCCGCGGCGCCTATGGTGAGTGCCGTGCGCAAACCCCTGGGGTGCAGATTTCCGGGCTCTTGCAGCTTGGCCTGACCAAGAAACTCGGAAAGCCTCTGGGCTGCCTGAGTAACCTTTGGCTCAAGCCTCAGCACCACGGTTAGCTGTTGGGCGGCCGCATCCACATGACCGAGGCGGCCAAGCATGGTCGCCAAATTGTAACGGGGTGCGGCATTGCGCTTGTCGGCATCGATGGCCTGCTCGAAAAAACCCAGCGCGGTTCGGAATTCGCCGGCTTCGGCGGCGGTTTGGCCCATATGATCCAGTTCGTTGGACTGGGCTGTGTTGGTCTTCGATCGGCCTTTTGGGGAACTCATGCCTTGCCTCACTTAGCGCGGTGCTTGGGCGCGGTGCTAGCCGCCGGACGGGTGGGCTCTACTAGCAGGCCAAGTGGGCCGGACTCAAGCGCCCGGCAGCGCGCGGCTGCGGACAGGGGCGCGAATATCGGATCAAATGGCCAATTCGTGGGGCTGGATAAAGGAAATGAGAGCGTGGACACCGTCGGCCAATGACGGCTGAAACTGGGCGGGTGTTTTGGCCGAGGCCGAGCTGAGCAACATCGTTGCCGCGAAATGAGCGCTTGGGCGTCAGGCTGCGGCGGCGCTTGCCGCGAAGCGGGCGGCTTCGGCCTCGAGTTCCGATCGCAGCATTTCGAGTTCGTAATCGGCGCGCGCGAGGTCAGCCAAAATCTGGCTCACGGGGCGGTGACGAGCCTCTGCCAGGGCCCACAGGATCGCCGATCTGGTGCCCGATTTGCAGTATGCGAGCACCGGCCCAGTTGCCGCGCGTAGAGCGTCATCCATTTGATCGACAAGGTCTTTGCCAAACAAGTCGTGTCCCACTGCGGGCACATAGTGGAATGCCAATTCGGCGTCTTGCGCGTGGTCCGCGGCCAACGATGACGGCAGGGCGACGCCCTCCTCGTCGTCGGGCCGGTTGTCGATGACACCGGCAAATCCAAGCCCACGTAATTTTTCGAAATCGCCCGCCACGAGCTGCGGGGCGATTGCAAAGTTGGGAGTTATGTGGCGCAGGCCATGCATGCGGTGAAGCCCTCGATATGTCGCGTGTCGGTTGGTCTTGCGCGCCCTTTGCTGGGCGCACCAGTCGTCCGCTCTCACCCAGATGAACAAAAAATGGGCACTGCGGCGGTGTGAGGCAAGCGAAAAACGTGCCGCCGGTAGCAAAAAAGACTAGAAATTCTGAGGTTTGGCGCTAGTATAGAAAATCTAATTTCATTTAACCCAAATTGTTGGAATTTCATTTGCGTGAGGTTGGACCGTGATCGATGACATGGATCTCAAGATCCTGACCATCTTGCAAGAGGACTGCACGATGCCCGTCGCGGAGATTGGCAAGCGAGTCGGGTTGTCGACGACGCCCTGCTGGCGGCGCATCCAAAAGCTTGAGGATGCCGGCGTAGTCGAGCGCCGTGTGGCGCTGCTCAATCCCAAGAAAGTTAACACCGGCGTCACCGTGTTCGTGGCGATTTCGACGAGCAAGCATAGCCAGGATTGGCTGGATCGGTTTCACTCAGCCATTCAGGACTTTCCGGAGGTGGTGGAGTTTTATCGGATGAGCGGGCAGGTGGACTATTTGTTGCGCGTCGTGGTGCCCGATATCGAGGCCTACGACGCATTCTACAAAAAGCTCATCAGCAAAATCGAGCTGAGCGACGTCAGCTCGACCTTTGCCATGGAGCAAATCAAGTTCACCACCGCCCTCCCCCTCGAATTCGCCATCACCAACAAGACTGGCAAATAGGGGGTGGTTGGGGGAGAGGAGGGATGGGGAGACTATGCATCATACGGCCGAGCGCCATCGTTGGCCGGTCGCACGCGCTGTTGGCGTCGCCCACCCGCCTCCACGTGCGGTCCATTCGTCCGCTGGTGCTGAGCCCGTTTCTGAGCGCCAAGGGGTTTGAGCTGCTCTAGTGCAGGCTGCGGGCGAAGGCGCGGATGTCGTCGAGCAGTAAGTCGGGCTCCTCCAGGGCCGCGAAGTGGCCACCGCGGGGCATCTCCGTCCAGCGTTGGACGTTGTACATGCGCTCGACATAGGGGCGCGGCGGCCAGGCCAGAAGCTCGGCCGGGAACAGGGCGCACGCCGTTGGCACCTCAACCCGCTTGCCCTCAGTCGACAACGTACGCCCCCCTTCCTCGCGCCGCCCGTAGTAGATCCATGACGCCGTGTTGAAGGTCCGCGTGATGATGTAGACCATGATGTTGGTGAGTATCACGTCCTTGGAGTGGGCGCTCTCAATGTCATCACCGTCCGTGTCGGACCACGAGTTGATTTTCTCGACAATCCAGGCGGCGACGCCGACGGGGCTGTCCATCATGGCGTAGCTCAAGGTCTGCGGCTTGGTCGCCTGCTGGGTCCGGTAGCCGTTCTCCATCACCTGCTCGCGCTCGAAGCGTTCCGCCCAGGCCTCTTCCTCTGGGGTCTGCGGACCGTCCGGGTGGTGCATGGTCATGATGTTGATGTGGATGCCGCGACAGGCAGGTGCGTGTTCGAATCCGATCCAACTGGAGATTGCGCCGCCCCAGTCGCCGCCCTGGGCGAGATAGCCATCGTAACCCAACACGTCCGTCATCAGCGAGGCGAACACACCGGCGATCTTGCGGGGCCCATAGGGGCGCGGCGGGCGGC
>JAUVMS010000399.1 GCA_030600135.1 Hyphomicrobiales bacterium
TAGCACTGCGCTGAAATCAAACGATGGCCCTGCAATTGCGCCGACCTCCATGAAAGCCGGTTGTGGCAACAAACACGGCCAATGGGCTCACAGATAACGTCGGTCGAGCCTGATCGCCCTGCTGCACGGATCCAAGGTCCCTAGCCCAGGTAAATCCAGACAAGCCACTCTCCCGGCTGTTCGACGCGTTTAACCGCCGAGCCGTCTTGCCCCGCCATCTTCCTTCCGGCGCCGCGCCTGCGCTGCTCTCCCAAGGCCCCCAAGATCAATTCCCCGCGAACCCAGTTGAAATCCTTAAGAAACCATTGACTCCAATATAATCCCATAGTATCCCATAAGTACCGTCCGTTACAGGGGAGCGTAGGGTCGAGGTTCGAGCGCCGGCTTCGTCGAGGCCGCGAAGTGGTGGCACTCCCTCGCCCGTCCCCATCTTGGCCGCTGAATTTCTTCGCACATCGGCGCGTGGCGAGCACCGCGACGGCGCGGAATTCGGATGGGCCGACTGCTTCCACGGCGGCCGGCATCGATTGCACGCACTCCGCCGGCGGCGTGAGCGCTGCAGCGGCGCAGTCGGGCAAGGCCCGCGAGGCACGAAAATCGAGTAACCGCGTAACCACGAGGATCAATGAGCCGGGAGATGGACCGCTTTGTCTCGACATTCACCAACAAAGTTGACGCCAAGGGTCGTGTCTCTATCCCGGCGGGTTTCCGAGAAGTGTTGGCGCGCGACGGTTACCATGGTGGCATCTACTGCTACCCCGCGATTGACGCTCCGGCGCTCGATGCTGGTGGCGAAAGGCTTGCGCAAAAGATCGACGCGCTTCTCGAAGATCTCGACGACTATTCGGACGAGCGGGACGAGCTCTCTGTCGCGCTCTATGGTGATGTCCAGGTGCTCAAGATCGACGGTGACGGACGCATCGTCCTGCCGCACGATCTCAGAGAGCACGCAGCCATCACCAACCAGGTTACGTTTGTCGGCATGGGGCAAAAATTCCAACTGTGGGAACCGGGACGCTTTGAAGAGCACCGCGCCAGAGCGCGCGACAAAGCCCGCGACCACAGAAAGCTGTTCGGCGCGGGGACCCGCTCAACCGGTCGACAAGGCCGGGGCGGCGCTGAGGGAGCACGGGAATGATGGTGAGTTGCGGCACCGGAGGGAACAAGGATGCCGCTGGCGGACCAACTCGCCACATTCCCGTGATGCTCTCGCAGGTTTTGCCGATGCTCTACCCCGAGGACGGCGGACGCTACATTGACGCGACCTTCGGCGCCGGCGGTTACACGCGCGCAGTTCTCGAGGCGGCCAAGACGACTGTTCTGGCCATCGACCGGGATCCGACCGCGCTCGCCGAAGGTGCCGGGCTAGCCAAAGAGTTTGACGGTCGTCTCGCACTCGTGCGGGGCAACTTCTCCGAGATGGCGGAGCTTGCGGAGCGGCAACGCTTCGCGCCCGCCGATGGGGTGATGCTCGACGTCGGCGTGTCGTCCATGCAACTCGACCGTGCCGAGCGAGGCTTTTCCTTTATGCAGGATGGCCCGCTCGACATGCGCATGGGCGATGCAGGCGCAAGCGCCGCCGACGTGGTGAACCGGCTGCCCGTGGCCGAACTCGCCAACGTCCTGAAGGTCTTGGGCGAGGAACGCCGCGCCCGCGCCATTGCCCGTGCAATTGAGCGGCACCGAGCCGATCACCCGTTCGAGCGAACTGGCGAGTTGGTGGAAACGATCACGCGTGTGCTCGGCCGGCCCCGCGATCAAGACAAGCACCCGGCAACGCGCACCTTCCAGGCGCTGCGCATCTACGTCAACGGCGAGCTTGACGCCTTGGCCGAGGGGCTCGCCGCCGCCGAGCGCGTCCTGCGGCCGGGAGGGCGGTTGGTCGTCGTCACCTTTCATTCGCTCGAGGATCGCATCGTCAAACGCTTCTTCAGGTTAAGATCCGGCAAGGTTTCTTACGGTTCGCGCCATTTTCCTGAAGATTTGAGTCGATTCGACACACCAAGTTTCCAAATCGTTAACCCTCGTCCTTTATCTTCCAGTAACGAAGAGGCCCGCGCCAACCCCCGCGCCCGTTCGGCGCGACTGCGAGCTGGCGAGCGAACCGATGCACCGTCACACGAACTCGACCTCGCGGCATTGGGAGTGCCGAGCATGAAGGCGCGGCCCATAAGCGATCTTGGATAGGCGAAATGAAATCGATCGGACGGTTTCTCACCATTGCTGGTGTCGTGGGCACCATTGCGGTGGTTTTCGTGCTTTACGCGACCAAGCACGACACCCGCGCGCTCGATCAACGTGTCAGGGAACTCGAGCGTTTGGTCGATCGCGCCGAGACCGATGTGGCTGTGCTGCGGGCGGAATGGGGCCATCTTACCGAACCCAGACGAATTGAGCGCCTGACCCGCAAACATCTGGGTCTGGCGCCGATGCACCCCTCACAGTTCGGCACCGCCGAGGAGATTGCGCTGCGTGGTGATGGCGACCTGGCCGGGGACTCCAGATGAGCGCTCCGACCATCGTCAAAATCCGAGTTCCAGCTTCCGAACTTGCTCAGCCCCACGAGGCGAAATCCAAGCCGGCTCGCGTGCGGCCCGTGACATTGCGCCGGCGCATGGCGGTCTTCACCTGTCTGGTGGCCGGCGCATTTGCTGCCGTTTCGGGCCAGCTTCTGCGCCTCGGCCTCAAAGGCGAGCATGGCCCCTCGCTTAGCATGGCGCGCCCGCTCGCTCGCTCATGGGCCCGACCAGATATTGTCGATCGCAAGGGCCGACTGCTTGCAACCGACGTCGCGATACCTTCGCTGGTCGCCGACCCTGCGATCATCGACGACCCCGATCTCGTGGCTCTCGAACTGGCCAAGCACCTCGAAGGCGAGGATCCAGCAAAACTTGCCAAGAAGCTGGCGCAAAAGGGCAGGCGTTTCGTTTGGATCAAGCGCGGCCTGACGCCCAAGAAGGCGCAGGAGATCCACGATTTGGGTATTCCGGGTTTGCGCTTTCGCAACGAGTTGCGGCGCATCTATCTGGCCGGAAATACCGCTTCTCATGTGCTTGGGACCGTCAGCGTCGACAATCTAGGTCAACTCGGCATCGAGCGCTTCATCGATGACAAGGTCGGTGTTGAAGCCGTCAATGCGCCTGGCCGAACGACTAAGCCGCCGGTCCGCCTGTCGCTCGATCTTGGTGCCCAACATGCGCTCAGGGCCGAACTCGCCGACGCCATGAAGCGCTACAAATCGGCAGCCGCCGCCGGCATCGTTCTGGATGTGGCGACGGGCGAGATCCTGGCTGCAAGCTCGCTGCCCGATTACGATCCAAATCACAGCGCCGAGAGTCTCGAGAAACGGCGCATCGACCGCTTGGTGCGGGAGCGCTACGAGCTTGGCTCGGTTTTCAAGACATTGACGCTCGCCGCCGCCATTGACGCAGACTATGCCACCACCGAGACCGAGTTCGACGCCCGCCTGCCGATCAAGATTGGTCGCTACACCATCAATGATCTGCACCCCGCTCGTCGCTGGATGACGGCACGCGATATTTTCGTCCAATCGTCGAATATCGGATCGGCCCGGATCGCTGATCATTTGGGTCCCGAGCGCTTGCGTGGGTTTTTCGCCCGACTTGGGCTCTTGGAGCAGATGGAGACCGAAATTGGCCCATTGGTTGCGCCGGATTTTCCCGATGCTTGGCGGCGTATTCACAACATGACCATCTCCTATGGCCATGGGCTTGCCGTTGCACCCCTACAGTTCGCTGCCGCCTCCGCCGCGCTCTTCAACGGCGGCAAGCGGATCTATCCGACATTCCTCAAGGTGCAGATCGACCGCGTCCGCTATCGCCCGAA
>JAUVMS010000199.1 GCA_030600135.1 Hyphomicrobiales bacterium
GGGGCGGCTCGATTTGCCGTTCGTCGGCATCTGCACGTTCGGCAAGTACCCCTACGTGGAGAATTGGGAGGCGATCGAGGCCGATGTCGCGGTGCTCGGCGCGCCTTACGACTTTGGCTGTCAGTGGCGCTCCGGCGCACGGCTCGGTCCGCGGGCCATTCGTGAAGCCTCGACACTATTTGCGTTCGGACACGCAGGCGCCTACGACTTTGAAGACGACGTCGTCTACCTCGATCGAAACAAGGTCAAAGTGGTAGACATCGGCGATGCCGATATCGAGCACACCGACACCGAGACGAGCCACAAGAACATTGAAACGGGGGTGCGGAAAATCCTCAAGGCAGGGGCGCTTCCCGTAGTACTCGGCGGCGATCACTCGATCAATATCCCGTGCATAAACGCTTTTGAGGGGCAGCTGCCCATTCATATCGTGCAGGTCGATGCCCATCTGGATTTCGTCGATGAGCGCCATGGAGTGCGCTTTGGCCACGGCAATCCGATGCGCCGGGCGGCCGAGAAAGATTATGTCACCGGGCTCTCGCAAATCGGCATACGCAATGTTTCCTCGACCGCGCGCGATGGCTATGGAGACGCGCGCGCCATGGGCTCGGACATTCTGTCCGTTCGACACTTTCGCAAGCTCGGTGTCGAGGCGGTCCTGGCGCGGATCCCGGCCGGGCGGCGTTACTATGTGACGATCGACATCGATGGGTTCGATCCCTCCATCGCTCCTGGAACGGGCACGCCGAGCCACGGTGGTTTCCTCTACTACGAGATTTTGGAACTGATGGACGGTCTGACCAAGCAGGGCCGGGTCGTCGGCATCGATCTGGTCGAGGTTGCGCCGGATTATGACCGGACGGGCTCGACGGCGATTTTGGCGGCGCAGGTCCTGCTTAATACCATTGGGCGGGAAATGCACAACCGTGAAGGGTAGGCCATGACATTTGCAGGCAAGGTTGCGTTGGTTACAGGGGGCAATTCGGGCATCGGGCGGGCCATTGTTCACCACTTCATTGCTGACGGCGCGCGTGTGGCGTTCGCAGGGCGCAGTGCGGAGAAGGGTGCAGCGGTCGCTCAGGAGGTGGCCGATAGGGGCGGCGAGGGCGCTTTCTTTGCCGTCGATCTGGCAAAGGAATCAGCCGTGGCGGCGCTCATCGATCAGGTTGTAGGGCGTTTTGGCAGGCTCGATGTCGTGGTCAACAACGCCGGCGTCGGTGGTCGACGCAGCGGGGTCGAGGACGACGACGGTCCAGGCGTGCGCTGGGATAAGTTGCGCGGGCCAAATTTGGACGCGGCCTATTTTGTTTCCGCCTATTCGCTCGCGCACCTGGCAGAGGCCGGTGGCGGGGCCATCGTCAACATCTCGTCGACCGCCACCCTGCATGGCAACTGGGGACTTTATTGCGTGGCGAAGGCCGGCATTGAGGGCCTGACGCGAGCCTTGGCGGCAGAGGCAGCGCCGATGGGCGTGCGCGTGAACGGCGTCAGTCCAGGCTGGATCGACACCGACATCGAAGGTGCGTTGCCGGCCTCCGGCCCAGGCGACGGGTGGGAGCTGCCGCCGTCATTGCTCGGGCGGGTTGGCGCGCCTGCGGAGATCGCAAACGTGGTTGCGTTTCTTGCCTCGGATCAGGCGTCGTTCGTCACCGGGCAGACCCTCATCGTCGACGGTGGCCTGGCAATTGTCGACTATCCGTCGCGGCCCATGCTGGCGGAGGTGGGCTATCGGCTGACAACCGCGGGTAAATCTTCCGGCGATTCGTGAAGGGGCTGTCAGGCCTCTGGCTTCGTCGCCATCATGTAAAAGCTCAACGGAATGCGTGGGCTGGCGGAAGGCATGCGCCAGTAGCCGTCCTCAGAGCGCTCGAGGCCCTTGATGCCTTGGTAGACCAGGACGTCATGCTCTCTCAGGAAGTCGATGCGCAGGCCGGCGTCGACAAAGGCCGTGACGATCGAGCCCAAGTCGTAGCTCCATTCGAATGTCTGTTGATGAGTAGGGCTGAACTCGGGATCGGCGTAGTCCGGACCAAAATCATAGCAATGCGGCGATCTGTTTGAAATACCGAGTACGCACCAAACTGCTCCCGACAGTCCAAGCGGCTGCGCGCCAATAGGCATTGATGTTGGCCAGTCGAGCTGATGAACGGGTGAATGCTTGCCCTGGGCCGTCCGGTCCGATTGACACAATCAGAAACGATTTCTCAGGTAGATTTCAATCTTTGCCAAGCTAGCCGATGACGTACTCACTCATGCTAATCTAACGTCGTGTCAGGTGATCATCCAGACGTTGCGCGGCGATCGCGCGCGAGAAAGTACGATGTCGTCCATATGCGTGTCGATAACGGAGGGCGCCGGTCCATGACACCCAAAAACCTCGGGGCACGAACTCATCCAAAGGTTCGCGAAGCATATGACCTCGTGAAACGCGGCCACATGGACCGTCGGGAATTCGTCAGAGTGGCTGCACTGCTCGGTCTATCTGCAAGCGCTGCATACGCCCTAGCTGGCTTGCCTTCACCGGCCTGGGCGCACAGCCATTTGCCGTTTCCGCGGGACGACCCGAATGCCAAGGCGGGTGGCATTTTGCGTGTCGGCATGGAGGTGCAGAAGGCCTATGACCCGGCCAAGTTCAATTGGTCGGAGATGGGCAACCAGACCCGCCATGTGATCGAGTATCTCGCAATGACCGGGCCCGACAACGTCACGCGACCGATGCTCGCGGTAGGCTGGGAGGCGTCCGACGACCTCAAGGTTTGGACCTTTAAGATTCGCCAAGGCGTGATGTGGCACAATGGCGAAGAGTTGGTCGCCGATCACATCGTTTGGAACGTGCAGCGTTGGCTCGATCCGGCGCTTGGCGCGGGCGGCATCGTCGGATTGTCGACTTTCGCGGCGATGCGTGAGGATACCGGCAAAAGGGACGATAAAGGTAACCCGGTCATGGCGGCGATCGACGGCGTTATCGAAGCTGTCGACAGGTACACCGTTCGGTTCAATCTCAAAAAGCCAGTGCTCTCGGTGCCCGAGGATTGCTACAATTATCCGACGGCCATCGTCCATCCCACCTTCAAGGCGCCGTTCTCCGACAATCCGATCGGGACCGGTGCCTTCACGATGACGGAATTGAAGGTCGGAGAGCGGTGCCTCCTCAAGCGGGTCGAAAAGACGACCGACGGGAAGGCGTTCAAATATTGGGGCGGAAAAGTTTATCTCGACGAGATCCACTACTTCAACTTCGACGATGATGGCCAATTGACGGCGCTGGCGGCTGGCGACGTCGATGCGATCTATGAGTTCGGCATCGATCAGATGGAGTTGGCGAAATCCCTGCCGGGCCAAATCGTGGCCGCGAAGACGGCGCAAACACTGGCCTGTCGGATGCAGGTCGATCGGAAGCCGTTCGACGATATTAGGGTGCGTAGAGCTATCGTCATGTCGTGCGATAACACGGCAATCAAAGCCCTGGTCTATCCCGACGGCGGCTCGGTCGGCGAGAACCATCTTGTCGGCGACATGCATCCTGAGTACTTCAAGCTGCCCCCACTCAAGCGCGATGTGGCGGGGGCGAAAAAGCTGCTCGGCGAAGCAGGGTACAGTGACGGACTCGAACTCACGATTGACGTCGGCAACACCAATGGGCCGTGGCAGCAGACCGTCTGCGAAATGATGCGTGATCAGCTGAAGGAGGCTGGCATCAAGCTCGACATCAACGTGATTCCGGCGAGCGAATTTTGGGAAATTTGGGACAAAACCGCGTTTGGCGCCGTCGCGTGGACCCACCGGCCGCTTGGCACCATGGTGCTTTCACTTGCCTACCGCACGGGCCTGCCGTGGAACGAAACGCACTTTGCATCGCCTGAGTTCGATGCGGCGTTGGACGACGCCGAGGCCACCCTCGATGTGGCGCAGCGACGAGCGAAGATGGAGAAGGTGGAGAAAATTCTGCAGGACAACGCGCTCATGGTGCAAGCGATCTTCCGGCCGGTTTACACGATGACAACGGAAAAGGTGCATGGCTATCCGGCCCACCCGGCCCAGTATCATCAATTCAACAAGGTCTGGATGTCATAGCTGACAGTCGGTCCGGCCGCGAGCGCCTTTCATGCCCAGATCAGGCCAACCAGTAGCGGCGACGGAAATGGCACAGTTGTGGTACGATGTGGCTAAGGTGGATGATAATCACGCCCTCGTCCAAGTACTACCATACTGAAGTATCGAAGTGGTTGGGAGAAAAAATTAGTATCCGCGGAGTTTGAGCCCGGCTTTGCGCAAACCCTCAAAGAGATGTTCGCGGCGATCGGGCAACGTCACTCCCTTCAGGCGAAGAGCCGGTTCGTTCGGGAATTCCGGGTAAAGTTCCAACAAGCGTTTCACTTCGACGGCGGCGTGTTTTTTGAAGCCCAGCTGGCCGTACGAGGCCGCGCGGATCAATGGGCCCCAGAAATATCCCTCCATTCCATAGCTGTTGGCTTCCTCCAGCGCCTGAAAGTAATCTTCCTCATCGTAGGAAAGGTAAAAATTCCGCAAGTTCAACCATCCGGGCATCTGCGCAACATCCTCGAGGATGTCGCCAAGCACGTCCCAAGATTCTTTGTGCCTACCGGCAATTCCAAGTAAATATCCGCCCAGTATTGAATAGTAATTATCCTCTTTTTTTCGCGACAGGCGCCTTGCGAAATCGACCCCTTTTTCCAGCTTGCCATCGTAAAAAGACAAAACGGCTTTAGCATAGAAGAGTTCCGGATCGTCCGGGTCTATCGAAGTTGCTTGCTCGATGGCTCGCCGGGCCGTATCTAGTGCTTCGTTAGGATCGCCAAGGCAAAGACCATAGGTATCAATCGACAACTGGGCATAGCTGCCAAGCGCCGCGACATCGCAAGGATCTTTTTCGATAGCACTCTCGAATGCCCGAAGGGCGTGCGCATGATCCAATGCGTTGCCCGTCAGCAGAAATCTCGTGAATAAAGAAAACGCATCGAGGGCGGAAAGTTTTCCCAGAATGAAATTGGGACTTAGAACGCGATTTGGTCCAAATAACACTCCCGCGACGCGGTCGGTCAGTTCTCTTTGGAATTTTGCTGCAAGGTTCTTGTGATCGTCGACATGTTGCAGTTGACCCAAGTGCATATCATCGGCATGGCGCCAAATGACCTCTCCAGATGGGAGCGACACCATACGGGCATTCAAGCGAATGCCCATGCCTTGACGACGCAGACCGCCTTCGAACTGGAATAATTCTCCGGTTGTAGGAAGCGCTGATTGATTGCCAATCATAATTCCACCGGCTGTGGCAAGTGAGTCCAGCACGATAGTCCATTTGTTGGCAGCGAAAGCCACGACAATCTCTTCGTTCAAGGCGTTCGCGATCATGTCAGCTTGTGCGTCGGCCCCGACGGCCTTGAATCCGACAATCCGAATGACGGGACGAATGGGTGGAGCCACGGTTAGCGGCGCACTGATTGTCGCGCTGCTTGTGGTGGCTAGGTCAGGGTCCGTTTTGGGCTCGTGTCGAACGAGTTGTGGTGTGTAGGTGCCCTTTGGCACGATAATTCGAACAGGATCGTACGCGCCTTGCGTGGCGTAGTAGGCATCGAGCTTTGTGCGCAGGCGATTGGCCATGACGCGCACGCCTGCTTTGTCCTGATTCGAGAGTTCATTGGGTGCCATATAGTTTGGCGGCGATTGTCGGCGCACTCAATTCTTGCCCGCGGCCCGCCAAGGTTTCCTCGACAATCAGCAATAAGAACTGCTTGAGGCGGTGGGCGACGCCAAACTCGCTGCTGGCGAGAACACGTGCGAGATGGTCGCGGATCTCGTCGTCACCCGGCGCTGCCTCTAGGTCGTTCCGCCGGTCCGCCCTTGCATGACCAATGTTGATCGATTCTGGCACGTGATTCCCACTTGCGCAGTGTTAGAAAGTTGGGTTCACCATTGCTTGCATGTTAGCCAACGGTTTATGTAACACGTTACACCAATCAGCTCTAACGATCATCGAAACAAGCCTGCGGACGTTTGGCGCCTTGCCGTCGACTAATTGCTCCAAGCAGAGGAAACTGGACATACAGACCCGTTTGATTTGCTCTGGGGCCTGTTGCTTTGACTTGGAATTGATGTGGTTCTATGTCGCCCACGGCGGTTCGGCCTCTGGGGCCGGCCTCGGCGGGCTATGTGCACGCTTGGGTTGATCTTTGGGCGGCAAGCACAACGAAATTGCGCCGAACCGGAGTCGCGGCTTGTTCCAATTCCGCTCAATGTGAAATCGTCGTAGTCGCCGATGTCACCACCGCGCAAATGGTACGGAGGCGGAAGCTTTCAACCGAGAGTGGCAATTAGTATCCGTGGAGTTTGAGCCCGGCTTTGCGCAAACCCTCAAAGAGGTGTTCGCGGCGATCGGGCAACATCACACCCTTTAGGCGAAGAGCCGGTTCGTTCGGAAATTCCGGGTACAGTTCCAACAAGCGTTTCACTTCGACGGCGGCGTGTTTTTTGAAGCCCAGCTGGCCGTACGA